>NZ_PGCK01000007.1 GCF_021023085.1 Methanooceanicella nereidis
GGAAGGCAAACCCTCAGAGATATAAACACTTTTTAATCCCATAAAAAGAAAAATATCTCAACACAAGAGGAAAACGCCTTCCAACAAAAACACCGAACAACCACTCACACACCAACGGAACTACTGGAGCCCCTTGTGCGTGCCCATGGAAAACTTATGGATGGTCTTTTTAAAAATTATCATATAACATCCGTTCTGAGATCGATGTTCTGGTGTTGTGCTTTTCGGATGGCAGGTAGACACATAACCTCACAGAATCACAGAAACACAAAAATTTTTATATGATTTTTTAAGGTCACGAAAACCCTAAGAATTTACTCACTAAATCACGAAGGGCTCCAGTATCACCGTCAACGCGCTAAAGTCTCAAATGCTCGGCTTAATGCTCGAAGTGCCCTAATCCACTAACGCTAAAACAAGACCCGAACATTCTCCAAGGGCACGAAGGTTTAATATCCCGGTTTGTGTATCCCTGATCCATCAACAAGAGTATATCGATCATGTAAGCGTCAACCGTGCAATCAGACCTTCGTGCCCCTTGGAGAATGTTCGGGTCTTGTTTTAGCGTTGGTGACTTAGAGAGGTTAGTGCGTTGGGCCGAGCGTTAGAGGTGTTAGAGCGTTGACGGTGATACTGGAGCCTTTGTGATTTAGTGAGTAAATTCTTAGTGCTTTTTGAGCTCTTAAAATATCATATAAAAAAATTTTTGTGTTTCCGTGTTTCTGTGAGGTTATGTGTCTACCTGCCATCCGACAGGCACAACCATAAAAAACTTCATCTCAAAGACCGGGTAGTTACGACACGTTCTTTCATTATTAAAACCTGAGCAAGAACCCGCTCATCAAAGATTTCATGGTGAAAGTTCAGCGGTCCTTATTCGACTTTGTGCGCTTTGTGGTGAAAGCTAGTGTTCTATTGTGTCCTTTCGTGATGAATAAGTGAACAGGATCTTTAACTTCAATCGCATCCTCATCGGAACATTTTTCTATATACCTTTAATCCGGCATATGCCACCGTCACTATCGCTATGACGATCAGCACGGTGTTAGTCATAGGGGTGGGCATCGGTACCGATTCTTTTTCGGTATTATCAGAAGGCTGCACTGTAGCTCCGGAATTTGTCATCCCCGTGACGTACGGGACAGGCGTGGCAGCATCATCTATAAAATCACGTATTATGATGTCCCTGGTCAGCTCTTTTTCTATGCCATTAAATACGATGCTGCCAGTGTAACCATTCTTCTCGGCCACTATGTCGAATTTGCCTGTGCCGAGCGGGATGCCTTCTATAGAATATGTGCCCATGGGGGCGTTCGTGCCGTTACTTGAGTAAAACGGCTCTCCGTCACCTATATAGGAAGCCCATGTGCCGTCCTGAGAGTATACCTTAATGCTGGCATTAAGGATAGTATTCGATCTGTCGTCTATGACATAACCGTTTATTGATCCCATATCTGTGATATTGATGTTCGTGCTTGTCATATGACGATCGGCAGAAGCCGTGATCTGTATAAGCAGTGGCAGATCTTTTCCAGAAATCTCATATCCGTCGGCAAGTTTCACAGATGCAAACGCCGAGCCGGTATCATCCGTTATGATCATCAGCCTGTCGACCGAAATGGCATTTTCGTCCTTAAGCACTTTTAAAAAGATAGGCACATCGGCCATATTTACCCTTTCGTTTCCGTTCATCAGGGTCACTGTGATCGTAAGGTTGTCATCCATGCCAGCCCTCAGGCAGGGCTGAGACGTATGGATGGCTAATTTATTATAGGCATTATCATCAGCTATGGCATTGGCGCTTAGTATAAGGATGGCCAAAAAACCAATTATTACCGGTACCGACTTATTCATTCTATCCCCTGCACTGACTCCATAAGTTATTAACTTTCTGACTCTTAAATTTAAGTATGGATTTTTGGATTTTTTATTAGAATAATTACTAGTTCATAGCAAAAGTGATATACTGTCATAATCAAGTATAAAGAATATAAATTAAATTCTAAAATTAAATGAATTGATAGATATGACGGGTATAAAGAGACTTGTCCTTGATGTTCTTAAGCCGCACCAGCCAACGATACTGGAACTGGCAAAGTCTTTGTCAAAATTGAACCATGTCACTGGCGTCAATCTTAGCCTCTATGAGGTCGACTCGCAGACCGAGAACATTAAGATTACTATAGAGGGAACGAACATAGATTTTGACGAGATCGAAAAGACTATCGAGGACATGGGTGCAGTGATACACAGCGTCGATGAGGTGGCCGCCGGAATAAAGCTGGTGGAAGAGGTTGAGACGCTTCAGGATAGATAGGCCATTATTTTATCCGGATAAACTATAAACCAGGATAGACATGAATGATGATAGTGAGATAGGCAGGTACTTTATTCTGGGGAGCATTGACGGGCTGCTTGCCGTCCTCGGTATTATCGTAGGCGTGTCCACGACCAGCGCAAATGCTACCATAATAATAAAAGCAGCCCTCGGAGGCGGCATAGCATTATGCCTGACCAATGGCATCGGAACATACCTTGCGGAAACTGCAGTTCAGTATGGTAAGATATCTGCAGTGGAAAAGGCCATTTTACAGGACCTGAGACATACTAAGATCGAACAGATCGCGAGGCGCAAGATCATCCGGGACTCTATTATCCATGGCGGCGCCAGCCTTATAGGGGCTATCGTCCCGATAACTCCTTTTTTACTCTTAGACAGGGGAATAGCGGTTTATGTGTCGGTAATATTGTCGCTTCTGGCACTGGTATTTTTAGGGGGATATTCAGGCAGGATATCAAAACAGAGTTATCTTAGGTCGATAATTCGTATGGTGTCTCTGGGTGCGTTGATCGTGCTGATCTGCAGCCTTCTCGGGGTAAGCGGATGATAATATCCATGCGCGATCTCATCTTTTAATGCTGTGCGTCATAGGCCTATCTGTTTATAATGTGAATAGGATCATGTCATGTTTTCCCTATCAGCGCATCATATCACTTTACAGCGTGCCTGATAGTCATCGTTCGCGATCATATGCGGCAATTTTCATGGGATCAAACGAGCTAATGACCTGCTGTTCTTCTCATTTTTTTATTAATTTTCGGGACAAACTAAAATCATGGACTGGAAAAATTTCATAGAAGATGAGATATAAAATAAGATATAAAACGTAGTACCGCTATATACAACGTGGAAGTATCATAGATGGCAGAAGATGAGATTTGGACGGAAAAGTATAGGCCCAAAACGCTCGATGAAGTGGTCGGGCATGAACAGATCGTAAAAAGGCTAAAATCATATGTCAAGTCCGGAAATCTGCCTCACTTATTGTTCTCCGGTCCTCCCGGCGTGGGTAAGACCGCGTGCTCTATCGCTATCGCGAAAGAGCTATTCGGCGATACGTGGCAAAGCAATTTTACAGAGCTGAACGCATCGGATGAAAGAGGCATTGACGTAGTACGAAATAATATTAAGAATTTCGCCAGGACAGCTCCGCTGGGATCGGCAAGTTTCAAGATAATATTCCTCGATGAGGCGGACGCCCTGACGTCAGACGCCCAATCCGCGTTAAGGCGTACCATGGAGAGATATACGGCGACTTGCCGGTTTATCATATCCTGTAACTATTCATCCAAGATAATCGAACCTATCCAGTCAAGGTGCGCAGTCTACCGATTCGGGGCCCTATCCTCAAAAGACATAGAAACCGGCTTAAAGAATATCGCAAAGAACGAAAACCTTGAGATAACAAAAGACGGCATGGAAGCTCTTATTTACATCTCAAAAGGCGATATGAGGCGGGCTATCAACGCCCTGCAGTCTTCGGCCACGGTCTCCTCCCGGATCACTTCCGAAGTCGTATATCAGACAACGAGCACGGCCAGGCCGGAAGAGATCAACGAGATGTTAAAGCTGGCGCTAAACGGCCAGTTCATGGACGCGCGGAACCGCCTTGATGACCTGCTGGTTACATATGGCCTTTCCGGAAGCGATATTATCGATCAGATCTACCGGGCCACTTTTGAGCTTGGACTTGACGAGGACGTTCTCGTAGCTCTCGTAGACCGTATCGGCGAGGCCGATTTCCGTCTTACGGAGGGGGCCCACGAAAGGATCCAGATAGAGGCGCTGCTCGCCCATTATAAACTGCACGGAAAAAGTAAGTAAGATGCGGATAAAGCCTTTTAAACAAGCAGGTTAAAACACCCGTTCATGACGGGCAAATATCCGGCATCTTTTTTTCTTATTGCTAATTTATCGAACTATTTTTTGTCTCCTGTAGCCCGCTATCATTATAGATAGCATCGCCATCAAGACCTCGAAACCCGGGATACTGACATTGAATTTGCCATCCGTGGATACCGGCGCACCATTGTTCTGCTTTTCCATGTTGATGATAATATCTAAATCATTGCCGTTAACCGACAGATCCTTATTATGGTCTCCATATCCTTCAGCTACGACCTTTATGACATATGTGCCGTTGTTCACGCTAAAATTGAACGAACCCGAATTGTCCGTAGTGAAAGACATATTGTCAAGGTAAATCACCGCGTTCATAATAGGGCCATTGTTCACCGAATCCATGACAAAGCCTGATATTGAGTATTTGCTTATCCCGTTTTCAGGGACATTGCTCTGCCCGCCTGTGTAAGAATTATTGTCTTGAGATGCCGGATCAGGCGTAGCGGTCGGGGATACTGAAACGTCAGGCGTCGGGCAGGGAGTCGGCGTCGCAGTACGATTGATGACCGTCAGCAATATGTTCTGGCTTTCCGAGCCCGGATACCCTCCTGCTCCGCTCCACGATGCCTTAAAGTATTTTTGCCCCGGCTCATTCTGGGCATAGGAATAGGTATAGCGCCCCAATGACGGGCTGCCCGATGCGATCTCATCCCATGAGATGCCGTCAGCGCTCGATCTTATTGTTATCACTCCATCGGAGCGGGCGGGTGTGATAGATGCTGTTATTGATACTGGCGAGTTCACATACGTCCTATCGTTAGATAATGATAATGAAATGCCGGATTCCTTTATCGCCGAACTTTGCAGATCCCTGGATATCATGAACCCGCCTTCTGGCGATGTCTTTGTAGACACATACTGTAATCGAGGATCATCCTGCAGATCACTGATCGTCAATGAATTGCCGATGGATGCCTGCGCTCCCGGATTTATGTTTGTGACCAATAGTAAGCCCGGCTCGCCGTGTGTGGCAGTATTCTGGATGTTCCCGTCAACGCTCACGCCATATTTTATATGGCGGTTGTCTACGAACCCCTTGGTAAGATATGGATCATATGGTACCCATACGCCTTTTTCCGCATAATATACCTCGATCCATGCATGCGGCCCGTGGTCCCAGTTAAATGTTCTCTGTGCGAGCCCTTCAGGCACTCTATACCATATCTCTATCGTATTATCGTATATCTGTCCGGATACGTATCTTGCAGGTATCCCGGCGCTTCTGATCAGCGCCAGCGCAAGGTGTGCCCTGTTGACACAATTGCCTCTATTGTCGTTCAGGGACGAGACTGCGTCCTTCGGACGGGTACTGTCATGAACGGGGATGTTTATCTTGACAAAATCAATTATCCTCTCCACGGCCTCCGCCTGGGTTGATGCCCCTGCAAGCAGCTCATTCTTTTTACTTATAATGGCAGGATCGTTAGACTGCACCATAGCGGTCGGAACAGTGAACTGAGAATACGCCGAAGTCCCGATACTGTCTTTCATATCGACCGGGCTCGCATCCCCTGTGAGTATCGCATTGAACGATGTCGTGATCACAAACGTCATGCTTGACCCGGAGCCTGTGCCTATGTCCCACTCATAATGCCTGTAGCCGTTCCCGTAACTGTCCGTCATGTCCTGGTACCTTGATGGTGCCGGGCTTGCTGTCATGCCGAATCCCGAAACTGATTGGGAGAACCCGTTTACCTGGTATGACGTATAGATTGGAGCATTATACGTGACCCTGGATCCGTTTGATAGGCCGGCAAGGTCTAAGCCGGATAATGTTATGGTCGTTCTTTCCGTGACGTGATTGTTTGCCGTGATAGATCCGTCGACAACGATCGTTTCGGCGTTCGCGTTTATATTAGACAGCGTAAAAAAAGGGAATATTAATATTATCAATATCAGTGCGCTTAATGATCTTATATTGTATCCGAGGAACTTCCGCATATCTTAAACTCCTTACCCGTTCCCCCCGCCGGCTCTTTTTATCCATGGTATGATTGTAGCTGTGTCTCTATAGTATTCGCTATCTCCTCGGGCAGCGTCCTGCCGTGGCCGTCAACAAGCTTGACCTGTATGGTCAGGTCATCGCCCAGTATGGTGCGCACGAGGAAAACATCGCTCTTTAAGGTCATTTTTTGAAAATTCTCATCATAGTAAGAGTATCTTACCGTAACCCGGTAGTCGACAGTCCCGTCCTGCTCCAGCGTCGGCAGGACCCTGGTCAGGTTTTCCTGTGTCAATGGAATAAAGTCAATCTTTTTTTCTGTGACCTCCACGACAACATCCCTTCTTGCCTTTACTGTCCTGACATGCACATTTACGTTCGGGGCTACTGTCTCGAATTCCATCGACCCTGATCCACCGTGAATGCTTGCCATTACCTTCATCAGGTATCTCATATCAGCATTAAAGCCATAATGGCGCTCAAAATCTATCTCCCTTGGGAAGTGATAATAGACCCTGCTCATGAACTATACTCCTATTACTATGCGATTTTATAGTAGATTGAACGGATTGATTCGAGAAATAGTTTACGTACAATGGGATTGATTTTATACACTTAATGGCTAAAAGGCGTGATAACCAGTTAATATACATGGCGTTATTACCGATTTTTTTGAATATTTTCGCTATAAACTCAGGTTGCTTTCTAGTACTTTAATGAATATTTGCATTTGAGGTACTGATATGATAAAAGTTGTGGAGTTAATGCTTGACGACGAGTTCGACGATGTCAATAAATTAAAAATGTGCTATCTCCACGGGTTAGAACAATACCTGTCCGAACGCGGCTACGAATTGATCCCTATCGACCATACTGAGTGGTATAGCTTCGAAAGGAAGATACTGGTCGATACTGACGCGCCTTCTAACATGATAGACACGGCTCTTGACATGGAGAACAAAAAGCAAAAAAGCGCTATGGGCGTGCTTGTAAGCTAGATTACCGGCAACCGGTCTTACATTAGTGATCGCATCGATCCATTATCATATTTTGTCTATCTTATTGATGATTACGGGAGCCGTATGTCCGGGTTCTGTCTCTTCCCTTAATAAACATCCAATACTTATTTATACATCTTTTATACATTAACGGATATACTCTAGCGGATACTACCCGGATAAATCCTAAGTTTTATATGTTATGAAGGCATCTCTTGGGTGGTACATCGAGCAATGGTATCTTAAAATCATTGAGGTTAAAATTATGAAGTATCAGGGAAAATCTATCAGGAAGGTCACCGGCGGCAGACTTAAACTGAACCGCGGAAAGAGGAAATTCGAGCTTGGAAGGGACGTAACCCAGCCGATCCTCGGTGCCTCAAAGAATAAGGTCGTAAACGCCATGGGCAATGGCATCAAGGTCAAGATCCTGAAAGAGGAGTTCGCGAACGTAACCGACCCGAAGACCGGAAAGACCCAGAAGGTCAAGATGCAGACCGTTACCGGAAACCCGGCAAACAAGAACTACGTCAGGCGTAACATCCTTACCAAGGGCGCAGTCGTCAACACCGAGCTCGGTAAGGCCAGGATCACAAGCAGGCCAGGCCAGCACGGCGAAGTTAACGCAGTGCTCGTAGACTGAATTTTTTGATCAAGTGACTCTGTCACTTGACATTAATCATTTGTTTTCAGGTCTTTTTTAAAGATCATTTTAATCTGTATTCTTTAAATCCATCTTAGATCAGTGCACTTATTGCCGAATATATCCCTGCGATGACCGCAAGGAGTATGGCCAGCGCTATGATGAAAAATAGCAGGCTGTATGCCGGAAGGAATAAAGAGCTTAATATGGATTTGATGAACCTGTTCTTGATATAATTATCACGGCTTTTATCGTATGCAAGCGGCAGGGGATCTTCAAGCTCTTTAAGGCTGAACACATCCAGCACCTTACCCCCTGCATAATAGCTTCCCACATCATTCGTATACCTGTATGCCTCGAGTATGCAAAGTATGCCTGGGATGTGTCTTCTTCCGGTCAGGATGACATATCTTTCGTGAGTTATGCCTGAGTCTTTCAGGGATCTCATAAGATCGATGAATTTTCCGGCCATATACTCGTCCCTCTCATAGATATACCTCCTTGTGTCATCTTCCGACCATCCGAACGTATAAAACCGGCCCGGAAATAATCTGTTATAAAGCCCGTGTAAATGGTCATATGATAAACTGGATGCAATGTTAAGGGGTAAACACGCGTATCTCATTATCTCTTCCCTTAAGAACACGCCCGGATCAGTCCCGCCCAGGTATCTTTTTACAGTGATGTCGATCGGCCTGTCTATGCCAAAAATCTTAGGATAGTACATACGCCTTATGTTTTCGATCTCGTGCGAGGTTGACTCCTGGTTCCTGTCGATCAATTCGATCGCAATGTAGCCTGGAGAAAAACGCTCGATCTCGTCAATTACACCGGGCACGTTCCTGTATAACGTATGGACGCTTCCGATGAGCAAGATGCCCATGTCCTCGACCGCAACCGTAACAACGGGGCGCTCTCTCATGATCAATAATATGCGCGGCGTGATTTTTAAATTACACCCGGCAAGAACCTAAAATATAAAAAAGAATGTTCGGATAACCCATTATTTTTCACGCGGTATGGGTATAGCCTCGGCGATCTCCTGCCCTTTTAACGATCTTTTCACATTTTCTATATTTATTAATTTGAAGATATCCCTTATGTACGTTATAGTCTCAGGAAGCAGAGTGATGACCGCGTACGATATGAATATAAGTGCAATTATTGACCCAAGCTCAGCAAGCACGTTATGCGCCCAGAAAAAGCTTGCATAGCTTGCGGGCTCACCGGTCCATCCCACGATAGTCTCCGGTATTATCTGGAACCATTGGTTGCCGTATGCGGATATGACGAACGTGTTCCTCACGAAGTTTAACAGATAGATGACCGGCACCGATATCATGAAAGCCTTGACTTTTCTATCCAGCGGCGCTTTTATGCATCCTACGACACCGACGAACAGTGCCATGCTCTGTATGGCCGTGCATGCGAGTATTATCTGTACGGGAAAACCGTTAAGCATTATCATATCAAAGTCTGTCCTTAGCGCTCCCTGCCCAAACGCGTTTACCGATGCGATAGTGACGGATGTCGTGAAGTCTATCAGCCATCTGTTCAATTCAGGAATATTTGCGAAAGGGAAATAGAATATACTACTGATAGCGGCGCTTCTTGTAAGGATCATGAGCGACTCGCGCTCATATCTTACCATTATGTATGCCATGTACAGTGTGACAGGTATAGCAAGGGCACATGCTATTGTATATAGGATATTATGCTCGTTAAAGTAAAAATCCGGCGTAAGCACGCCCCACCTGAAGCCGAACAATATCCAGCCTGCGGCCGCCACTTTAAATCCCTTGTCCTTTGGTAACAAAGCGCCTATGACAAAAAGTAGTAGCGAGGCCCACAGCATAATGTCAATGAATTCCATTTATCGTTCACCAGATATGATAGGTATGGTTAATGGCGCGACAGTTCATAGACTTTTCGATATTCTGATAAAATCATTTCTATGGCAGAATATTCCCAATTCTGATACTATTAAAATATACACGTAATTATCACAACAATGTTTATTAATTTATTATTTTAATTTTATATTATGCGTTTAAAATCGATCCGGACCCGCACTATGGCACTACTTATTCTCATATCTCTTCTCACGGTCTTAGTGCTTGGCGGTATCTGGCTCTATCAATCGCAAAAGAACATAAAGAATAATGTAGAGTTATCCAGCCTTCAGGATGCCCGGTTTGTCGCAAATTATGTTTACATGTACACGGAAAACATCAGTACTACCGTAGATGTAGTATCTACTGACTATGAAACTGTAAAAGGCGTCCGCGAAAAAAATATTTCAATTTTGGAGAGGATCGCTGAAAACCTGTATATGAACGTGCCTCAGGTCCGGTTTATCCAGATAGTTGACGTTGACGGCAATATAATTTACACGACAAAACCCGCCGATATTAAGAATTTAAATGTATATGACTGGTTTAAAGATACGGAGAATAAAAACGTGTCTATTGTAACAGGGCTTTATTACAGCTATGTGGAAGATGATTACGTATTCGCAATTGCATCACCTGTAAAAGAAAAAGATGATATATTGGGGCATATGGTAGTCACCGTGCTACCTGCTATGTTACAGGATAGCATTCAAAGCCAAAAGATAGACCCGAAGAGTAATCTCTTTCTTGTGGATAATAATGGCAGGATAATATCACACGATAACAAGACCTATGTGGAAACACATGCCGATTTTTCACCGTATTTACCGGTACAGAATGTATTAAGGGGTGAGGAAGGGGTTATCGAGACCAGTAATACGTTCGATGAGCAATTGCGTATCGTTGCTTATTCCCCTGTCCCCGAGAACTTTTGGGGTATACTTATTTCAACACCTGTATACATCGCTTATGAGCAATTGACAAAAGAGCTTGAACTGATATTCAAGGTCCTTTTACTGTTCATTGCCGGCATATTATTGTTCGGATATCAATTTTCGAAATATCTGACCGACCCCATAATCAGCCTGTCGGATACAATGCGAAAGTCCCCAAAGACCAACTATACTGTTAAGACCGACATCTCGCGTGATGATGAGATAGGCGACCTGGCTAACACATTCAATAATATGATATCAGAGATAAAAACAAGAGAAGAACGGCTCAGGGTACTTGCATCTATTGTGGAGTCATCGGATGACGCCATAATAAGCGAAGATATGGACGGGATAGTGACAAGCTGGAACCGCGGTGCAGAAAAGATCTATGGGTTTAGGGCGGATGAAATTATCGGGAATTCCATATTTATGATCATACCGCCGGGTCTTAAAGATGAAACCGCCAAAATACTTGAGACAATTAAAAATGGCGGGCACATAGAGCATTATGAGACTGTCAGAAAAAGAAAGGACGGTAAAGAGCTTTTCGTTTCATTGACAATATCCCCAATAATGGACTCGGACGGCAACATTATCGGCGCATCCGCTATAGCAAGGGACATCACCGAAAGCAAGCGTGCCGAGGAATCTATCCGAAAAGCGCGCGACGAGCTCGAGATCCGTGTCCAGGAACGGACATCCGAGCTTAAAATAGCTAACGAAGAGTTGAAAGAGGCTAAAGCACAGGCAGAGCTCTATCTGGACCTCATGTGCCATGACATAAACAATATGAACCAGATCGGTATGGGATTCATAGAGCTGGCATTAAACACGCTGCACCTGGACGATTATGGTAAAGAGCTGATATCCAAGCCTTTAGTCGCTCTCGAAAGCAGCAGGGACCTGATCAATAACGTGAAAAAGCTGCGGCAGGTGAAGGATAAGAGCGTAAGGTTCCATCCCATAGAGGTCTGCCAGATGATGGAGGAGATCGTACCCAGGTATTCCGAAATTATCAACAGGGACATTACGATCGACAAGAAATGCCCGAGTGTGTGCTATGTCAACGCTAACGACCTGCTATACGATGTCTTCTCGAACGTCCTAGGTAATTCGATCAAGCATAGCAAAGGCGGCCTTATCATAAGGATCGTGATCGATCAGATCACGATGGAAGAAAAGGAATTTTGCATGGTGTCTATAGAGGATAACGGTCCCGGTATACCCGATGAATTAAAGGATAAGCTATTCACACTCTATCCAAAAGGAAAACCGAGGGTGAGCGGAAAAGGGCTTGGGATATATCTGATAAAAACACTGGTGGATGACTTTGGCGGCAAAATATCGATCGAAGACCGGGTTCCCGGGGATCATACTAAAGGAGTAAGATTCATAATATTTATTCCTTCAATAAAAATAGAATAGTTCATGCATTGATATTCTGGATTAAGGCTTTCAGTTCTTTTGTGGCTTTTTCAACATCTTCCTGGCTTACGACGGCCGATATGACCGCTACGCCGTCAACTCCTGTATCCAGAGTCTCTGTTAGATTATTCTTATTAATTCCGCCTATGGCCACTACAGGTATGGATACTCTGGACTTGATCTCTTTTAAAAGCCCGATGCCGCATACCGGGCCTGCGTCGATCTTGGATGAAGTCGTATACACCGGCCCGACGCCAATATAGTCCGCGCCATCCTGTTCAGCTTTTATGGCTTCTTCGACCGTGCCTGTCGACACTCCTATGATAAATCCCGGCGGTGCTATCTTCCTGGCCAAAACCGCAGGAATGTCATCCTGTCCCAGGTGCACGCCGCCGGCGCCGCTGATCAACGCTATGTCCAGCCTGTCATTTACGATAAATAGCACTCCGGCCTTTTTTGCGATGCGGCTTATCTCAAGGGCGTATCCCGTCAGTTCTTTTCCGCTTTTTTCTTTGTCTCTTAGCTGGATCACGTCTGCGCCGCCTGCTATGGCACGGCGGGCCAGCTCTACGTGGGATAACCCTCTTGATAATCTTTCATCCGTTATCACGTACAGGCCGTATATCATAACTTATATTACCCTCACTCTGGCATATTTTTCCAGGTCTTCCGGCGACAGCTTATATACCTCGTCGAAAAGGGATGTCTTGAACGAGAACGGGGCATAATTGTTAACGCCTGCTTTCTCACCTGCGATGCCAAATGCTGTCAGGGCTGCCGCTGTGGATGTGACGCTATCTTCAGTTACCGATGAAAAAGCGCCGCATATCGAGGCCGCCATGCATCCCGTGCCCGATATTTTTCCCATGAGCTCATGCCCGTTATCGATGAATATCGATTTTTTACCATCCGTGACGATGTCAGTCGCCCCGCTCATGGCAACCGTCAGGCCCAGGCTTGACGCCAGGCTTTTTGCAATGCTTAGCGGGTCGCCTTTCACTCCATGCGAGTCCACGCCTTTTACAATGCCTTCTTCGCCCGCGAGTATCGCGATCTCCCCTGCATTCCCTTTTATGACCGATATCTTCAGGTCATGCAAAAGGCGATTAGCACACTCTGTCCTTAACCTGGTCGCCCCTGCGCCTACAGGATCAAGTATGATCGGAATGTTTAACTGGTTCGCTCTTTTTCCTGCTATGAGCATTGACTCTATCTGAGATTTGTCAAGCGTACCTATATTCAGCACTAAAGCTCCTGCCATCGAGACCATCTCGGCGACTTCCTCATGGGCATGTGCCATGACCGGTGCCGCTCCAATGCAAAGCGTGATGTTGGCGCAATCATTTACGGTCACATAGTTGGTGATGTGATGGACCAGCGGCCTCTTCTCTCTCAGGTTTGATAAAAGGCTGGAAAATGTCTTACAGTTCATATTTTTCCCTTCAATGCTACACCTTAACACACTTTGATTCTTAATAAACGTTTCGAACTATAATTATTATTAGTGATTTTTTCAGCCATAAAAAATGCTTATCTACCGTATACAAGCACCAACCGGATATCACTGACATTGGTCCCGGTAGGCCCTGTAAATATCAGGTCATCCATTTTCTTGAAAAATTCATAGGAATTGTTATCGGATAAAAAAGAACTTATGGATAATCCTTCTTTTAGGGCGCGGTCAAGGGTCGTCTCGTCGGCTATGGCTCCGGCCGCATCGGTATCCCCGTCAATGCCATCTGTATCCATTGACACTACAGTGATCCCGTCCCTGTACTCGCGTAAAAAGCCAAGCACAAATTCCTGGTTTCTCCCCCCTTTACCGCTTCCGCTTATGGTCACCGTCGTCTCCCCTCCTGAGATGATAGCCGACGGTATCTTTACCGGATTACCCGAGTTTAAACATTCTTCGGCTATTCCGGCATGTACGAGCGCTACCTCTTTGCTTTCCCCTGTTATGCATGATCCCAGTATCACGGGATTGTATCCAAGCTCTTTAGCTTTAGACGAAGCTGCTTTAAGGGCGACTATGTTGCTTGAGATGATGATGTTAGTGACCTTGTTGAATAACGGGTCCCCGGTCTTTAGAGTATCGGGTATATCTCCTCTTATCCCCGCTTCAAGGTGCCTGATTATGCTCTTTGGCGATAGTTCTTCCAGTTTATGTTTTTTAATGATATTCATAGCATCCCTGTAAGTGGTATCATCGGGCGCTGTGGGTCCGGAAGCTATAAAGCTAACATTATCTCCTACCACGTCAGATACGATCAGGCTCAATACCCTTGAGCCGTTGACGTATCTTAAAAGCCTTCCTCCCTTTATCATTGAGATATGCTTACGAACAGTGTTTATTTCAGAGATCTTTGCACCGCACTTGAGAAGAAGGTCGGTCATCTT
This sequence comes from Methanooceanicella nereidis, assembly GCF_021023085.1. Classification (NCBI taxonomy): domain Archaea; kingdom Methanobacteriati; phylum Methanobacteriota; class Methanomicrobia; order Methanocellales; family Methanocellaceae; genus Methanooceanicella; species Methanooceanicella nereidis. The sequence goes on from NZ_PGCK01000007.1 coordinate 14,476, forward strand.
TATCTTATCGTCAAGGCTGATACCCGGACCAGGGTAAGGAAGAAGCGAGGAGCCTCCGCCCGATATGAGAAATATTATAAGATCCCTTTCGGTAGTGTTTGATAGCATTTCGATCATGTCAAGTACGCCGCGGAAGCCTTCCTCTGTCGGGAGCGGATGCCCTGCGCAGTTGACCTTTATTATGTTCGAGCATGATCTTGTCCCATACCTGTCGTTAACCAATCCAGAAGTTATCCTGTCCCCCAAAATGTTCTCTATCTCAACCGCCATCGTCGCAGATGCTTTTCCTCCTCCGGCGACGTAAATATTATCATATTTTGACAGATCTATATTATGTCCTTTAATGACCAGCCTGTTCCCTGTAAGGCTGACCATGTTCTTTATGACGTTGCCGGGAAGGACCGCTTCTATACCCGATTCTATTATTTCAAGAGCATCTCGCCTTCTTCCGTGTCCTCTTACAAGCTCTTCCCTGTTCTTTATGTCCATCATACTGAGACTTTTTTTGCGGCTGATAAATCTTTCCTGTTAAAAATCTGGTCGCAAAAAATAGATTTAATTTCAAATATTTGATAAATATTAAATATCAATAAAATGAAATAAAGTATTCATGAATTATCGGGTATATATTCTAGTATTTATTTTTACCATCATTCTGCTACCAGCAGAAAGCTGCTCCCTTAGCAATACTGTTGTGATCATCATAGACGGGCTGGGGTCTTCATACATTTACCCTGAAAGAACGGCCTATTATGCCGATGGCGGACTTATTGACCCTGTCGAGCTTATATCTCTTCAAAATGCTCAGGCAAAGTATGAGCTAAAAGCGCCGGTCCCGAAGACCGAGATCGGCCATGCCGTGCTTGTGACCGGATATTCCGAAGCTACGTCTGAAGTAGTATCATATTATGACGCTACGATATTTGATGCGGCCAAAAAGAACGGATATATCAATATCGCTATAATGGAAAAAGGTGATAGCGACGAGATACTGGGCGAGCAGGATATTGCGGTCAGGGAAAAGAATAACTCTGTATTTAAGCCGCTTGTCGAATATGTTGAAAACGGCGGTAATGTTCCCGTTGAGTTATCCTATTTTATGAAAGGGTATCCGTATCTCGATAACGTCAGGCCAGGAAAGGACCCGTATTTTGCCTATGTTAGATATAATTCCTGGGCATTACAATTCGGAGCCGATGTTGTGGCATTTATGAATGAGACGCTTCAAGACCAAAAGTATCTTCTTACGATCAATGCAGGCGGACTTGATTCAGCAGGACACAGCCTGGGATCCGACGGGTATCGTGCTGTCATCAGCGGCATGGACATTGATATTCAGCGTCTTGTCGATATTTGTAAAAAGACAGATACCATACTTATCATAACCGGGGATCATGGTATGAGCTTTAAGCACGAAAGCTCAAAGGGGTCACATTCCTCGTTCGAAGTATGCTCAAGGGATGAAAGCGTTCTCGTCCCGTTCATTGTTTGTTCCGGCGGGGCATCGCCATGTATTGGGAATAAGCCTTACGGACAGGAATGCTTTGCACCTGCGATATTATCGCTGATGGGATGTCCGGATACCTTAAGCTTAAGTGATGGTGAAAAAATACCAGTCCTAAAAAGTCCTTCCATTTTTATCAATTCAAGGAGACCGGTTGAAATTACGGTCACGGGTCAGGATTATAGTAACACGGCTATTGTAGAGGGCATACATCGATTCGGCCCTCTCGAAAAAGGGATCTATACTATCCGGTATGGCGATGGACCGATCGTCATTGACCTGGCAAGCGATGAGCTTATCGATCTCGACAAGGTAAATACGGCTGAATACATTGAATCTCCATTGCCGGATTATCTGATACCTGCGATATTTTCCGGGATAGGTATCTTTATCGCCTTATTGGTGATACGTAAAAGGAAATGACGCGCCTATCATCTTAACGCCTCAATTTCTGCCCTGTGCATGCTCAAGACCGGGCCTATCAAATTTTCTTTTAGTATCTCGGATGCATCTTCGACAGACACTCCGTCAACGATCAAAGACCTTAACGCCGCTGTCATAAGGTCCGGTGTCTCATGCTGGAAAATATTCCTTCCCAGCGATATGCCGATAGCTCCCGCCGTCATGGCATCATCTACCATACGTAATACGTCGATGTCGTCCTCACACTTAGGCCCGCCAGCTATCACCACGGGGACCGGGCATGAATCCACAACCAGCTTCATGGACTTGATGTCTCCCGTGTACGGGCACTTAACGATATCCGCTCCAAGCTCTCCCGCTACCCTTGCCGCATGTGCTATTTCGAGCGGTGACGACGTTACGTTTTTCCCCCTGGCATAAGCCATTACCAGCAGAGGCATACCTGTCGCGTCGCAATCATCCGCGATCTTTCCCAGCTCTTCCATCATATCCGGCTCGGAGGCGGACCCGCCTATATTGACATGCACCGAAAGCGCATCGGCTCCCAGCCTCACGGCCTGGTCCACGCACGATACTATCACTTTTTTATTTTTATCCTCGGCATATTTTGTGCCCGCCGATATATGCATTATCATGCCGCACGAAGGCGGTGTCTTAAGGGACCTTATTATGCCTTTATGTACCAGCACAGCACTCGCGCCACCCCTTTCCACCAGGGATACCGCTCTATTCATATCAATTATGCCTGCGATAGGGCCTTCGCTTACGCCATGGTCCATAGGGACGATGACGGCTTTACCCGATCGCAATATTCTGTTCATTCTTACTGTCTTACCATCCATACCTGTCACTCCTATCAGTTATGGCATGGCTGGCGCTGTACATTTTCAAAACATGAGGAACATGGCACGCAGGTCATGAAGACTTCGAAAATGAGAGCGCAGGAAGCCATGCTCCTTATCAGAAGCTAAACCAATAGCTAAAGCTAAAGTTAAAAGCAAATGCATTGTTCGCTTTTAGTGCTATTGGATACATCTATTACCAGATATCCTGCACCATCATTATAAAGATTACTACCTTGTTGTATGAACATTGACGTAGTCCGCATGATGTGAATGCCGTATAATTCCACATAAGCCCGAAGTATTAATGTGAAAAAGGCGAGGCATCGATTTTAATGTCCCGATATTTTATTTATTTGATATTTATGATCTTTGAGAGGATAAAGTCCGAAGGTCTCGCCCACAACTCTTATTTCATCAGTTCAGGCAATGAGGCGGCAGTGATCGACCCCCGGCGTGATATTGACATTTACACGGATATTGCCCGTCGAAATTGTACTTCTATTAAATATATTTTCGAAACACATCGTAACGAGGACTATGTGATCGGCTCCACAGAGCTTAAAGCGGTGACGGGAGCAGCTATTTGCCACGGTAAAGGTCTTGATTTCAAATATGGTGACATATCGGTCAAAGAAGGAGATACTTTTGAGGTCGGAAGCTTAATGTTCAGATCCCTGGAAACACCAGGGCATACCCCCGAAAGCATAACCTATGTCCTTTATGAAAAGAGCGCTCCGAACTATCCGTTCATGGCCTTTACGGGTGACGTATTGTTTATCGGTAGTGTCGGAAGGACCGATCTCTGGAAGGATAAAGAGACCGCGTCCGGCATATTATATGATAGCATCATGAATAAGGTCCTACCGCTCGGGGACAGTGTCATAGTATGCCCTGCTCACGGGGCCGGATCAGTGTGCGGGCCGGGAATAAGCTCCCGCGAGCAAAGCACTGTCGGCTATGAAAAAGCTACTAACCCGTACCTGAAACTGAGCCGTGAGGAGTTCGTGGCAAAAAAGGTCGCAGAGCCTCTTGACGTGCCATATTACTTCAAGCGTATGGAGGCCTATAATAAAGACGGGCCTCCCGTAACAGGAGGGCCGCCTGCATGCGCCCCGATGGGCCCGGAAGAATTTAAGAGTCTATCTTCCGAAGGCATTATCATCGATACGCGAATGCCGCATGACTATGCCGCCCATATAGCCGGATCCTATAATATATGGCTTAAAGGCATGGCTTTATTCCCCGGCTGGATCGTCGATCATGTTAAGCCGATTTATCTCGTGACCGGGAGAGACGATGACGTTTTTGAGGCTGTTAAATATCTTTACAGGATAGGGCTCGAAAATGTAAAAGGATACCTGTGCGGCGGATTTACTGAATGGGTCGAAAAAGGCTATGATATTGAGTATGTGGGACTATTATCGGTCGACTCGCTGGCCGTGATGCTGGGCAAAGGAGATGTCGGGCTGCTAGATGTCCGTAGCGATATAGAATGGAATACAGGGCATATTAGGGAAGCCAGGCATATCTTCGTGGGAGAACTTGAGAGCAGGATCGGAGAAGTGCCTAAAGAAAAGCCGATAGCCTGTCTTTGCAGCACCGGCAGGCGTGCAAGCCTCGGCTCCAGTATCCTGAAAAGATCTGGCATCGGATCCGTCTATACGGTACTTGGCAGCATGAAGGCGTGGATGAATAAAGACTACCCTGTTGTCAACGAAAAACTAATGGAAAGAAAAGGCAAATGACAGGCTAAGCGGGGTGTCCCGTTTATTTGTTGGTTTAAATGATCATTGCCTTATCCGATAGTATGTGATATGACATGCTGTGCCTGAATGCGATGCATTCTCATCTCAAAGACTTAAAGAACACCTCAAAGAACTCAACGTTTCTCTTAAAATGCTTTGAGTCTTTTAGATGAACGTTAATTACACCAATGTACTGCCCGCTGGATCATATCCTTAACTACCTGTCGTATGATCTACGATCGAATTTATGGGATACACAACTAAAAAAGGATTAAAAAACGTGCTCAGGAAATAAAATAATAAAAAAAATATTGGCGCTGTTAATTCTTCGCCACCTTATTTTTTTCTCCTTTCAAACTCTTCGCGTATCTTCGCCAGAGGAATATCCTTTGAAGCTAACAGTATCATAGTATGGAATATAAGGTCCGCGCATTCGCTCACTATCTCTTCCTCTTTGCCGTTCTTGGCAGCTATGATGACTTCCGTCGCCTCTTCCCCTATCTTTTCAAGCACCTTATCCAGGCCTTTCCTGTGGTTGTATATAGACGATACGTATGAGCCTTCCTTCGGGTTCACCTTACGGTCATATATCACGGAGTATACTTCATCAAGGACATCGGACATCTTATCCACTTTCCACGCTCTTCTTTTCTATTTCCTCTAATGACCCTTTACTCTCTCTCATCATGAGCCTTTCCGTTATCTCGATGAGCGGATGCTTCGCATAGTCAAGTATCTCTATATCGTCCAGAGTCTTTAATCCTGCGTCCCTGGCAGACCTTTCCATGCCTAAAGGTATCTCTTTCGAAAGCTCAAGTATATAAGCGTCGATCTTTTTTACGCCTATCCGCTTTGCAGCGACGACCCTGTGATGCCCGTCGGCCAGTATCAAAACGTTACTTGGCTTCCGTATGACAATTATAGGCTCTGCAAGTCCCTTCTTAAGCTCGTATATCCTTCCTTCAAGCTCATCTGCGAAGACTTTGGATTGTGTCGGCTTGAGATCGTTGATGTCGACCTCTCCGCGAGTTACGGTGATACTTATATTATGCAGTGTCTCCAGCGTCTTTTTAAGCTTCCAGACCTTCTGCGGGTCCGCCCTCTCGATCTGTGAGCGTATGACGTCCGAGTTGGTTATGATCCCTACTAGCACCCCCGAGTCGTCTACGACAGGTAATTTACTTACACCAAGCCTGAATATGACCCTGGCCACTTCGTTGATCTCCATGCTGGGATGCGCTACAATTAGATTTTTGCTCATTACGTTCTTTATGAGCTCATCCGACTCACAAAGAAGCATGTCCAGAGAAGAGATGTATCCTTCGACCTTTCCGTCCCTTGTAACTGGAAAACCGTCATGGCCCGTCTCTCTTGTCAGTTTTATGACGTCCATTACCGTGTCATCAGGGGAGACGGTGATGACCTTGCCGGTCATATAGTCGCCTACTCTGAGTTTATCAGTCATGTTTTACCAGCATACTAATTGTTCTTATATGACATAATCTTATTGACAATTTTCACCGTAAATAATATCATAATGCCACCAGATATTATAAGCGGTAATATGTTAGATAAAAAGAGAGTTTTGGAGATGAGGGGACAGGCAGCAAACATTGAACCTGTTACCCAGATAGGCAAAAACGGCATCACCCCCTCTATCATCGAAGAGATCACGCGTCAGCTAAAGGATAACAAGCTCATCAAGATCAAGTTGTTAAAGAGCGCGGTCGAAGCGATGCCGCGTGAGGAGATCGCAAAGGAACTGGCGGAAAAGGCCGGTGCCGAGCTTATAGAGGTAAAGGGCAACACGGTCGTGCTGTTCAGAAGATAAAACCGTGTAAGGATACAAAAACGTTAAGGACAGACCATGTTGTCTGTCCCCAAATAATACTTCTATTTTGGGAAATGAATGGGGCAGAAATTTTTTTGATTACCATATAAAATATCTGAAATAAAAGTCCATACTTTTATTGCCACGAAGGCTACAAAGGGTCCACTATTTTTCACCACGAAATCTTTGATGAGCGGGTTCTTGCTCAGGTTTTAAGAATGAAAGAACGTGTCGTACCTACCGGTCTTTGAGATGAAGTTTTTTATGGTTGTGCCTGTCGGATGGCAGGTAGGCACGTAACCTCACAGAAACACGGAAACACAAATATTTTTTTATATGATATTTTAAGAGCTCAAAAAGCACTAAGAATTTACTCACTAAATCACAAAGGGCTCTAGTATCACCGTCAACGCTCTAACACCTCTAACGCTCGGCTCAACGCACTAACCTCTCTAAGTCACCAACGCTAAAACAAGACCCGAACATTCTCCAAGGGGCACGAAGGTCTGATTGCACGGTTGACGCTTACATGATCGATATACTCTTGTTGATGGATCAGGGATACACAAACCGGGATATTAAACCTTCGTGCCCTTGGAGAATGTTCGGGTCTTGTTTTAGCGTTAGTGACTTAGAGCACTTCGAGCATTAAGCCGAGCATTTGAGACTTTAGCGCGTTGACGGTGATACTAGAGCCCTTTGTGATTTGGTGAGCATTTTTTGTGATTTAGAGACCTTAAAAAATCATATAAAAAATTTTTGTGTTTCCGTGTTTCTGTGAGGTTATGTGTCCACCTGCCATCCGACAGGCACAACGCCAGAACTCGATCACAGAACAGATGTAATATGTCCATTTTAACTGAGACCATCTAAAAGTTTTTCATGGGAGCGCTCTATGGGCTCGAGGGTCCACTATTTTTCACCACGAAGCGCTCTATGGGCTCGAGGGTCCACAAATTTTTTTTAAAAATATGATAGCATTTAAAAAGAAGTCCTTTGTGAACCCTCGAGCCCGTCGCGCCCTTCGTGGTGGAAGCTGGTGGTCCTTGTTCGCCTTTGTAGTAGACAGGTTCTTGCAACTCGATTCTCCTGATAAGAAATTAGGATCGTTTTAAAAATATGGACTATATCACTCTTTTACCAGTATCGCTCTCGCAGGCGCCCCGTCACCGTACTGTATCTTTAATGGCAGGCATGCGAGAGTATACTCCCCCGGCTCGATGTCAGTCAGGTTCAATCCTTCGATCACCGTTACTTTTCCGCCCAGCAGGATCTTATGCACGGGCTCACCTGACTCAAAGCCGGCTATCGACAGATAATCAATGCCTACTGTCTTCACGCCATTATCGACCAGCCATGTTGCAGCGCTTTCATCGATATAGACATAATCTTTTACGAATTCCTGAGACTTCCAGAGCCCGGAATTTTTTGTCTTGAGGAGAATGATCTTTGACCGCGTATCACGGAGGTCATCTTTAGATATCACTTTATCGATATGTGTCAGATCGACCACTTCGGCTTTTCCGTACAGGTGGTCGAGGGGTATATCGTCAACTGTATATCCCCCGTGTATAAAATGTATCGGGGGGTCCACATGCGTCCCGGTATGGGTGCCCATGCACATCATGGATACGTTCGCCGGATCATCGGGCATCGACAGTATCCTTTTTATGTCGGGTGGCGGATCGCCCGGAAATACCGGCATCCCGTTATAATAGCTTACGGAGATGTCATAGATCTTCATCTATAATCCCTCATATCCCCTTTCCTTAAGGAATGCGTTAACCTGGTCTCTTGTCGCGTATGTAGACCATCCTACGCCGCCGACCTTTAAGGCTGCAGTGGCGCTGCCTATTATCGCGCACATCCTGAGGTCTTTTCCGCTGATATATGCGCTTATGAACCCTGCGTTAAAGTTATCTCCCGCACCGGTCGTATCAACCACTTTAACATCGAATGCAGGCACCATCTCCATCATGTCCTTACTGGCTATGAGGCTTCCGTTCCTCCCCATCTTGATGGCGGCGACCTTGATCCCCATACCAAGAAGTATATCGGCGACTTTCTCCGGCTTCATCGTCTCTTTTACGCCCAGTATCTTTCTGGCTTCATCGATATTCGGCACGAATATGTCCGTCTTTGGAAGAATATCAAATAACGGCTCCGTAGTCTCCTTAATAAATCCCATGGGGTCCCATCCCGTATCAAAAGACACCTTTATGCCTGCCCTGTGAAGCACATCTATAAGGCTGCTATAGTCCGGCCTCAGGCTTTCGAGCAAATAGTATGAGGGCAGATGGACAATGTCCGCCTCTATTTTTGAAATGTCTATGTCGTTTATGTTAAAAGTGCTGTTCTCTCCCCTGAAACTGATAAACGATCTTTCGATACCCTCGACGATCGCTACAGTGACGCCAGTCTTATTATTTGTGAGCTTGACGTTCTTTGTGTTAACCTTGTTATCCTCTAATTCAATGAGGACATAGGAGCCGAAGACATCGTCGCCTACTTTTCCGAAAAGCCGGATGTCCATACCAAGCCTTGCACAGGATAATGCAAAGTTCGCAGAACAGCCTCCTCCGTGCACCTCAAAGTTGTCGGTCACGACCTGCTTTCCAAGAGCGGGCATTTTATCTATTCTGGTTATAAGGTCGACGTTAACGTCGCCTATAGTGGCTATCCTGGGTTTTGGCACGTTTAATAATATATATTAAAAGAAAATAAATTTACCTGTGTTATTGTGATGATAAAATCAAAGAGATTATTCATTCATCTCTATAATTTTTGGTTTTGCAAAAAGATCTTAACTCCCCATAAGGCCATCGCGCCTTCGACCCTCCCAAATCTCCGACGCTTTATTCGCATAAAAGGCCTTATGAGGAGTTCTTATAATGGTGATAAGGCGAATTGCTCTTTGAATATAGATCTATACCGGGAACATTATGTCTTAATGAATCTTACGACATAGAATGCTTCGCATTTACACTGGCACTTACAGTTCTCATCAGTGTTGCTGACACAATATGATCCGTCAATAAGTGGCACTATAGGCGAACTTATGGTCGCCGTCCTTATCCTGCCGCAGTCCCTGCACTGGATCTCCAATTCCATTGAAACCATCTGATCAATTCCTCTATAACGACATACTATTAAGTAGTAATTAATTATGTTGGTCTTAAGTTAATTATAAAAGCTGTATATATGGGAATTATCCTGCCGGGCCAGCGGATGATGATACGGCCGATCCTTAAATGTGCAAATAAGTAGCCCTTACTCACTTATGGCTAACACTAATATATGGGCACTGACAATTATTGCGCTTATAAGGTGTTAAAAATGGAGTATAATGTCTTACTATTATATCTATTAGGGTTCCTGGGCCCGTTATTGATATATCTTACACGGTATGTCGCAAGGGGCAGGACGAAAGACATGACAAGGCTTTGGTTTGTCACGTTCTTCGCGTTCATCATTTTCTACTGGCTTGCCGGAAATGACTATATCATCAGTAACGTTGAGCCTATAGGATATGCGCTTTTATGGCCTGTAGTAGCGATATTGTCCTTCTGGGCCGTATTCAAGCTCACGGAAAAAGAGCCGTCTCCCATACCTTTCTTTGACTGGATGGTATCTTTCCTGATCGCCGCTCTGTTCGCTTTCCTGCTTGACGGCATCGCCGGAGCTATGGGATGGTACACGTATAATCCGGCCATGATAGACGCCACGGCCATTATGAACCCGATCAGCGGCACAAAAACGCCTGCTGTGATCCCGTTAATGCTTGGAATATTATTAATGGGCGTCCACTTCCTTGCGATGAAATTCCATACGATCCTTAAGGAAAAGATGAAAGTAAGCGAATCCTCGACAACATTACTTCTCTCAGGACTGGCAGTCATCCTCGGAGGGCTGTTGTGGATCGTTACGGAATTTGTGATGGGTGTGGCAAAAGAGATTTTCTTATAGGTATCAATAAACCTCAGGAAAGTCTTTTTTTCTTTTATTATTATCATCATCTAATCGCTGTTTTCTGAATTTGTGTTTACCTGTTCCTGAAAAAACTTCAGCTAAGTGCTGTGTTCCGTAATTTCTATAGCATATATGTAATTCATCTATGGTCAAATCCAATAAAAAGGCACCATGGGGCATTATATTCTCACCACGAAGTGCTCTAAGCAACTACTGGGCTCGAAGGTCCACTATTTTTCACCACGAAGCGCACGAAGGCGAGTAAGATGCACAAATTTTTTTATGTATATGCTAATCCTCCTGAAAAAGTCCTTTGTGTTCCCTTGTGCTCCTTTGTGCGCTTTGTGGTGGAAGCTGGTGGTCCTTGCTCGCCTTTGTGCGCTTTGTGGTGGAAGAGACGATAAAATAAAACTATGAACTAATAGGACACTTAACTAAGAACATTATCAAAGAAGCCAAAGACTAAAAGAGATTAGATAAATTATCTGAAGATAGGAAGAACAATAAAATTAAAAGAAAGCCATGAGTTCCATACTATGGCTCAAAGCTATCTATGCGATGTTATTTCTTTTTAGCTTTAATTTCCCGACCTTCTCGACGTCCTTCATGCTGACGCCTTCCTGCGTCTCGACAAGGCCGACATCAACTGCCGCGTTGAACAACCCTTTTCCTTCCACGGTCCTTATTATGACAGTGCTCGAGCCGGGTTTGCTGCCGACGCTACCGACAGATATGTCAGAATACTTTGAAGTGAAATCGGCACATGCGTGGCATCCGGGTTTTATATGGTATGCAAGACTCTGTAATGGTATCGACTTCACGTCCCCGCCTCGTAAGGTGACGGTAAGCTTACCTTCGCCTGCATTCATTTTCTCGATGTCCCACGATGATATGCCAAGCTTCGAAACTACTTCCGAGACCATTGAATCGCTGAATGACTCGAAACAGAATAAGCCGATAGTGAACCTTAGTTTTTTAGAGAACTTTTGAGCGTATTCATTTCCGGACTTTCTTAAAAGTCCCATCGCTTCTATCGCGCACGGTGTTCCCACTAACGCCACGTTCCTTATGGACGGGTCTTCTGCTATCTCTTTAAATGATTCAATGACAGCGTTGCTGTCATATTTGCTTCCTGCGGACCTTAAGACGTCATCTGCATCGTAGGCGACCATGGGATATGCTTTCTGCGCCCACCTGTCGCTTCCCATTACCAGGGCGCAGTCAATGAAATCCTCCTCAAGGGCCGTTATCAATAAGGACGATACTACTCCGCCGTTTTGTGAACGCGAGTTCTCCAACAGGGACCTGGCGCTTAAAATATCGATATGATCCCCTATGATCTCCGGTGACCTTAATGCTGTCATGTTTGCCGGTGTTCTCGGGCATATGTCCATGCATACCTTACAGTCAACGCACGGGGTGATCTGATACGGCCTGTTCAGCTCTTCATCGTATGCGATCGTGTTTGATGGACATATGGTTAAACATGCACGGCATCCCGCGCACACATCCTTGTTCCATACAGTGTTCTCTAATTCCTGGACCGGGAGGATCACCGGTTTTGAAGAAGCATTTTCTAGCATTTGCGCCACCTTTAAATATGAATACCGTAGGTAGTTCTATTCCTACTTGACTGTGTTGGTATATAATTCTTCGTATCATCAATGACCGTGTATTTTTAACTTATATGATCCGATGGGATACTGATTCGGAAAACGCTCTCAGATAGTTCTCGGTAACTTGAAGTTACTTGATATGGCCTTTAATCATGATCGTTAATCTAAAATTAGCATTAAATGAGCAATTATTTATGATCCTATTAATGTCAGCCCTTTCATTAGTAATAAATAGCGCACCAGGCCGGTCAGCGACCCGGTGCCCGTATCCTCATACCTCTTTATTTGCTTCTGCAAACCTCAAGCTTTGCTCCGCAAATGTTGCATGTTCCCTGTTCAGTGCAGGATGGCTGATGCGGTACTTCTTTGCCACATATGCCACATTTTTCCATTGAACCTTTTCTCTCTTTCATATTGCTCACACTCACCATAAATAGCCACAATTATGCTAATAAAACTTTAACACGATAATTTACGGGTTGTTTTTTTGTTTTACGTTGATTTATATGTTTAATTCAGGGCGTAATGATATAACAAAAATGAAGCGGGAATAATGGCCGGTGAGGCATGTATTAAGTGGAGTTATCCTCTCGGGCTTGACTCGAGGTTTGCTCTTCTTGTAAAATACCTATGGTATTATGACAATAACTGTTTATACTATTAGCCATTATGACCTTAATAATTGCCCGTCGCTAACATAAATGGCTACAGGAAAAGCCATTATCATGTTTACCGGGTGATCGGCAGGTAAAGTGTATGGCAATGATGTTTGATCTTCTGGTGATAGGTGTCCTTGTCGGGTTTTTCATAGCGGCGCCGCTCGGGCCCATAAGCATAATCTGTATCCGCCGTACCCTTGCCGAAGGAAGGCTTTCGGGATTTGCGGCAGGACTTGGGGTGGCTACTGCAGATACTATCTATGGCTGTATAGCCGGGTTCGGGATTACATTCATATCCGATCTTATTGTCACCGGGCACAGCGTACTCTATCTGATAAGCGCGATATTGCTATGCTATGTCGGGATAAGGATATTCACTTCATCACCGCCGGATATGGAAGCCGAGGTCAAGGGTAAAGGGCTGGCCAACGCTTATCTGTCGACGTTCTTGATAACGATCGTAAACCCCGTGACGATCATCGCTTTTCTGGCCGTGTTCGCCGGTATGGGGATTATCAATTCAAGTATGGACCATATATCCACGGCCATGATATTAGCAGGGATCTTTATTGGTTCTTTATCGTGGTGGCTTATATTGAGCCTGCTCGTAGGATACTTCCGGACAAGGCTTGATACCGGATGGCTTTTTAAATTAAACCGGCTGGCGGGCATGATAATCATAGGGTTCGGTATCGTCGCTTTCATCAGCATGTTCAACATTATGCCTCAACTTTCAAACCTTATTTAGGGTATAAGTTCTTTAGCGGCATGGAACTCATTAGCATGAAATCAACGGCAGCGATGTTGCCGGGGTCAATGGAACGATCTTTATGGATATGGAGAATTACTGGGATGACAGGTTTTCCGGCGAAGGGAAAATATGGGGCGATACCCCCAGCAGGACGGCTGTCTATGCAAGAGATCTATTCATTAACGATGATGTGAAAAGCGTTTTGGTACCGGGGGCGGGATATGGCAGGAACGCTTCTCTTTTCTATAATTCGGGATTTGACGTCACATGTATAGAGATCTCAAAAGAAGCCATAAATATGGGAAAAGAGGCATCTCCTGATCTTAAATTCATCCACGGCTCTGTGCTTGATATGCCTTGTTATGGCGTGCAATATGACGCGATATATTGCTTTAACGTATTGCATCTTCTATACAGAGATGACCGGATGGCGTTTATTAGAAAATGCCTCGACACTTTAAACGATGGCGGTTCGGTATTCTTTACTGTGTTTTCCGAGAAAGAAGGGAGCTATGGAAAAGGGGCGGAGATCGAGCCGGACACTTTTGAAAGTAAGCCGGGAAGGCCGGTACATTATTTTACCGACGACGACCTCAGGTCGCATTTTAAGGATTTCCGGGTATTAGAGACCGGCGTTATGGAAGACCATGAGGATCATGGCGAGGAAGGGCCTCATACTCATATACTAAGATATATCTATGCAAAGAGATCATAGTTTAATATCTTAAGGGCCGACTTTTAAAAATGCCCTCAACGTACTATGGAGTGTCTGTTTTGAACGATATGGCCGGAAAGTATCCTTTATACATTGTCGATGTGTTCGCCGAGAAAAAATATGCCGGTAACCAGCTGGCCGTCATCAGGAACGCAGGAACGCTTTCCGATGATATTATGCAGCGTATTGCGCAGGAGACAGGGTTTTCGGAGACTACCTTCATATTGTCGGATAAAAAAGAAAACGGCGGTTATAACGTGAGAATTTTTACCCCGGAAGAAGAGCTTCAGTTCGCAGGCCATCCGACGCTGGGAACTGCTTATATCATACGGGAACTCATCGAGGACGGCAAAACAGACCGTATATCGTTAAATATTAAAGTGGGGCAGATACCTGTCACTTTTATCCGGGATGATAATGGAGAAGAAATACTGTGGATGAAACAGATAGAGCCGGTGTTCGGCCAAAAATTCGCCCATAAAGTAATGAGCGAAGTACTGGGGCTAGATGAAGTAGAATTTGACGGGCGTTTTCCCGCAGAGGCTGTCTCGACCGGTTTACCGGTCATAATAGTCCCGCTTAAGACGCTGGATGCGGTAAGGAAAACAAAGATCAATAAGGAAAAATATCGCGAGCTAATCGGTGATAATTGTCCCTGTCTTATACTTGTGTTCGCGCCGGAAACATATGCCAGCTCGAATCACCTCAACGTTCGTGTATTGACCGTATTCGAAAAGATACCTGAAGACCCTGCCACGGGAAGCGCTAACGGATGCCTTGCCGGTTATCTGGTAAAGCATGAATATTTTGGTAAAGAAAAGATCGACATCCGTGTGGAACAGGGATATGAGATAGGCCGGCCTTCATTGTTGTATTTACGCTCGGAACGTGCCATGGAAAAAATTGATGTTAATGTAGGCGGAAAAGTAATATTCATCCTGAAAGGAGAATTGGTATAATGTCATATATTGCAGATAAAAATTGTCCGGAAGAAGCAGTCTCTACGTTTAATAACGGGTTTAATTGTGCCCAGGCAGTGATCTCCACGTACAGCGAGCGATACGGCCTTGAGAAGGAACTTGCTTTTAAGGTCTCATGCGCCTTCGGAGGCGGCATCTGCAGGACTGGGGATACATGCGGCGCAGTCACCGGCGCATTAATGGTACTGGGATTACAGTACGGCATGTCAAAAGCCGGGGACGATCAGAAGAAACAGGAAACCTATGCCCGGGCCGCAGAATTTATCGACCGGTTCAGGTCGCGGAACGGCTCAATAGTATGCAGGGATCTGCTGGGATGTGACATAAGCAAGCCTGAAGGGTCTAAAGCCGCAAAAGAGAACCGCCTGTTCGAGACGATATGCCCGAAAATGGTCAGGGACGCGGCCGAGATACTTGACGATATGCTCAAATGATCTTTTAATTTTTAAGATTTACATTTTTGTAATAAATCAGTATATATCATATTATTTACTAATAACCAGGTAAACACAGGTGTTATTGATGAGGTTACACTGTATACAGCATGTGCCTTTCGAAGGCCCCGCCAATCTTGAGCAATGGGCAAAAGCAAACGGTCATACATTCACAAAGACCGTACTGTATTATGACGAGGATTTCCCTAAGATGAACGAGTTCGACGTGCTGGCGATCCTCGGCGGTCCGCTTAACGTTTATGAGGAAAAGGATTATCCATGGCTGAAGAGGGAGAAAAAATTCATCAAGGACGCGATCGAATCGAAAAAGGCCGTTCTGGGAATATGCCTTGGAGCGCAGCTAATAGCCGATGCCCTGGGAGGAAAGATCACCGCCAATAAAGAAAAAGAGATCGGATGGTATCCTGTAACGCTTACCCCGGAGGCTAAAAAGTCGAAGGTATTCGGCAAGTTCCCGGAAAAGTTCATGGCGTTTCACTGGCATGGAGACACCTTCAGCATCCCGCCCGGCGCTGTCAGGATGGCACGGAGCGAAGCTTGCGAAAACCAGGCATTCGAGTATGGGGGTCATGTGTACGCTGTACAGTTCCACCTGGAGTCTTCGGATGACAGCATTAACAGGCTTGCGAAGAATTGCAGCGATGAGCTGGTGGACGGCAAATACATCCAGAAGAAAGAGGAAATGCTTTCGCAGGATAAATATCTTGAAGGAATATACGGTCTTATGAAAGTCCTGCTGGAAAATATATCAAAGTAAAATCCCTGGCCCGGCATCAATGTCGCAAAGCAAAGGATATTGATGTTGCCTGATTTTTTTAAACTTTTATCGGGTCGGATACTTTTACGAGGCTCTTTTTTATACCTCTCACCGAACTGGTTCGGCTAAATTTTTAATTCAACATATTTAATCATTATGTTGGTAATTCAAATGGGTAACATATTCGCGGACAGGATGTCAACGGTCCATAAGTCATTCATAAGGGAGATACTGAAGGTCACAGAAGACCCGGAGATAATTTCTTTTGCGGGAGGGCTGCCGAACCCTGCGTCCTTTCCTGTAAAAGCAGTATCTGACGCCGCAATAAAGGTGCTGAAAGAGAGCGGAGAATCGGCTTTGCAGTATAGCACCACTGAAGGCCACTATCCGTTAAGGCAGTATATCTCTGAAAGATATGCTAAAAAAGGCGTAGAGGTCACTCCCGAGAATATCATGATCATCAGCGGCTCGCAGCAGGGCCTTGACCTTATCGCCAAGATCATGATCGATAAAGGCGATAAGATACTTGTCGAGCGCCCGACTTACCTGGCCGCGCTACAATCCTTCGGGATGTTCCAGCCCGAATTCCGCTCCGTGACATTGAACGAGGACGGCGTCGATACAGCGATGCTTGAAAAAGAGCTGAATGAGAACAGGATAAAGCTCTTTTACTCTGTCCCGAACTTCCAGAACCCGACCGGCATAACATACTCACGGCAAAAAAGGGAAGAAGTTGCCCGTATAATGCAAAGCCATGACACAATATTCGTCGAGGATAACCCTTACGGGGAGATCAGGTTCATGGGCGAGGACCAGCCTTCAATGAAAACTTACCTGAAAGAAAAGACGATCCTGCTCGGCTCCTTCTCAAAGATAGTATCGCCAGGCATGAGGCTTGGATGGATATGCGCAGAAAAAGATATCATGGATAAGCTTGTCACTGCAAAACAGGCATCAGACCTTCATACTAACTATTTCACGCAAAGAGTGGTCTATCAATACCTTATCGATAATGATGTCGAAAGCCATATACAGATGATAAGGGGCCTATATAAAAAGCAAAGGGATTGCATGGTCTCCATGATAGAGAAATATTTCCCCGGGGACGTTAAGATCACAAGGCCCGAAGGCGGAATGTTCATATGGGCGACGCTTCCGGAAGGGATATCCTCAATGGAGCTTTTTGACATCGCTATCAAGGAAAAGGTCGCGTTCGTACCCGGAAGAGCATTCTTCGCAGATGGTACCGGGGACAATACGATGCGCTTAAATTACTCCAGCTCTAGCGAAGACAGGATAGAGGAAGGCGTTAAAAGGCTCGGCCTTTCAATTGAGCGTTTGCTGGCAAATTAAAATGGTCAGGCCTCATCTGCTTCTATCCTGATGAGGCATGTATCTTTATTTTTGGGGTCAAGAATGGAACTAATGGTAGAAAGCGATGACCTTAACGATTATCTTGCTTCATCGGATGTCGTCGATCATGACGATCGGGAGATACAGGCCCTGGCAAATATCCTTTCAAAAGGGTTGTCAGAGGATGAAGAGATAGTAAGATCCATTTATGGGCATATTCAGGAAAATATCTTACATTCTTTTGACATTCATGGAAAGGAAGTTACATGCAAAGCTTCCGAGGTCTTAAGGTCCGGGCACGGTACCTGCTATGCAAAGGCGGATCTATTTGCCGCGCTTTTACGATACCTCGGCATACCTGTGGGGTTTTGTTACCAAAAATTCGTGATGGATGATGAAGATCCGTCAAGATATGTTTTACACGGGCTGAATGCCGTATATTATAAAAGTACTAAAAAGTGGCTGCGAGTCGATGTCCGGAACAGGAAAGACGGTGTCGACCCGAAGTTTTATCCTGATATGGATTCCGGCATATATCCTTCCGATAAAGAGGCGGGCGAGTTCGATTATCCTTATGTTCAAGTCCATCCTTCCGATAAAGTGATCCGCGCTCTCAACACTTACAGAGACCCGATAGAACTGGAAAATAACCTGCCGGAAGAGCTTTGAATTATTTACGCAGCCATATTCTGTCGGATAAAGATCATTAGATCCTAACGGATACATTCGCGGATGCGAGCGATAGAACCAATCTTCACGGCATCATCAAACCGATTTTTCTTTTACTTTTCGATGATGGATTTTCGTTTAAAATATATGTAACTTTAATTTTCAGGCGGGTCGAATCAACAATTATGACAGATGCCGAAGGAGAGCCTTCGCAGCCCGGTATAGTTGAGCGCATAGCGAACATCATCTCAGATATCCTTTTCTATATTATATCGGCATTATTTACTCTGTTAGCCCTATTTTTGATATTCTTAGCATTTTATCGCCTGTATTATACAATAATCTCGTTACCGGAAATCATGCTGGACGCATTATTCGAGAGCATAGGATTTACAACAGTGGCAGCTGCCGTATTTGAGCTCGCGAAAACCATCTATGAGGAGGACATACAGAGCAAGGTAAAAATGATAGCTCCCCGAAAGATACGCCGTTTCATTTCAAGGTTTATGACAGTCATCATAATCTCTCTGTCCATTGAGTTTTTAGCCATGGTCTTCAGGTATGCCCATAAGCCGGACGAGTTTGCCTATCTGACGAATTCCGCCGCGGTAGCCATAGGCATAGCGGCCATCTTTATCGCATGGTCTTATTATAACAAGACGTCGCTACCGGCCGAAGTCATGGAGCATGAAATATTTGAAAAGGGGTCTTCTGAAAAATAGTATCATTTTATTTCGGTTTTTATTTTTTTCATAGCTGTTATCAAAATGTATTTATCATGAATACTTTAGCAGGGCTTGTGATGTATCCCGGACATTAAGATCGAGCTTATGGAGGATCCCGACCGGGATCAAGTATCAAGGGATCTATCTTGAAGGCATTGTCACGGGCAATGCGACTTTCGAGCATGAAGTCCACTCGCAGGAAAAGTGAGCAGCAGGGCACATTAAGGAATGTAGTATAGTTGCCCGTCACGAGGATACCATCTACGGATGGGCTTCGTTGAGCCCTGTATTCCAGCAGGCGCGTCTATTCCTGCGTAGTCGAGATCAGCATATAGTCTGAAGTGAATTTCGCGGTATGGGGATCGGTTCCATGTTGCCGGATTCTCTGATCAATATCTCCGAGCGTCACGGGATATAGACTCTTCAGGCAGGCATATTCCCGGAGAACGTCGCCAGTGTATCACTGCATAAAAAGTGCGGTTTCCGCGAGGCGGGCAGGAGGGAACGCCCTGGAAAGCTGAATGGCATCTGGCGGGATATCGTGCTTCTCAAGAGGAGAAGTGCTAAGGCAGGCATGGATTAAAACTATCGAGCAAGCGTCGCCTGCTTATTATTTTCTACCAGAATGGCCGATTATATTTATCTACTATTGCGTACACCATATTATGGGTATTGACAAATGAAACTATCACTATCGATCCTGGATGAAACATTCGCCATATGCACCTTTCCGAAGGGTACGCCGATACCTGAATGGGTGATAGGAAGCGAATTTTATTCCGTGACAAAGACATATGACGAACTCTCCGTAGTCTGTCCTCAGAGAAACATCCCGGAGGGAGTGAAGTACAATAAGGGCTGGAGATGTTTAAAGGTCCAGGGGCCGCTAGATTTCTCGCTTACGGGTATACTTGCCTCGCTGGCCATGCCGCTAGCATCAGCAGGGGTAAGCATTTTCGTATTTTCATCTTATGATACTGACCATATCATGGTCAAAGGGTATGACCTGGATAATGCAGTAAAAGTATTGGCCGACGCAGGCCATACTATCGTAAGACAAAGCTGATCCATGAATTTTTTTATTCATGGTTTTCATACTCTTTTTTAATGGCCGTGCTCAAACCAGGTAAAAATATATTATTCATGAATCCTTTAGGCTTTAGTGTATGCTCATTAAGAACGCCACATACTATGACGGCCAGAACATAAAAAAAGGCGACTTCAGGCATGGCCTTTCGGACGAGGAGTTCGACGCCTCCGGGAAATTTGCCTTTCACGCTTTCCACAACGGTCACACTCACCTTCCGATGACGCTTATGAGAGGCGCAGGAGAGGGCGAGAAACTGCATGACTGGCTTAACAGGACCATATTCCCGATGGAAAAAAGGCTGACAGCCGATATAGTGTATAAGGGCGCAATGTTCGGATTGCTGGAAATGATCAAGACCGGCACGTCATCCTTCATAGACATGTACTATTTTACTGATGAAGTGGCGAGAGCTGTCGAGAGATCGGGGATCAGAGGCCTTCTCGGTACGCCTATCACCGATTTCGGGACTGCATATTATAAAGACGCATATGACGCGCTTAACATCACTGAACAGCGGTTAAAAGACCGCAGGAGCGGCAGGGTAGATCTCTGTATCGCGCCTCACTCGATATATACCTGCTCAGAAGACGTGTTAATAAGATCAAAGGAACTTGCAAAAAGATATGGTGTCAGGTGGACGACACATATCTCCGAGACTAGAAAAGAATGTGTTGACTGTCATAAAAAGACCGGTATGTGGCCAGTCGAATACCTGGAAAGCGCAGGGCTTCTCGATAAAAACACGATACTATTTCACGCGTCCTGGCTTACGAAAATGGAGATAAAGATACTGGCCGATAGCGGCGCTTCTGTCGTCCATTGCCCTGCATCCAATATGAAACTGGCTTCCGGTGGCGTCATGCCCTTGCCAGAGCTTCTTAGCGCAGGCGTTCCCGTAATGCTGGGGACCGACGGCGTATCGAGCAATAATTCGCTTGACATGATGCAGGAGATGAAATTCGGCTCCCTGCTGCAGAAGTCTCACAGGTGGGATGCAACCGTGGCAAACGCCTATACTATGATGGGCATAGCGACAGCGGGAAGCAAAGACCTTGCTTTTGTAGAGCTTGACGATTTCCGGATGCTGCCGCATCACGACCTCATTGCCAACCTGGTATATTCGGGCGGCACAGTCACCGACATGATAGTCGATGACCGGCTGATAATGAAAGATCGCAATATACTCACTTTTGACGAGGGAGAGGTCAAGGAGGAATTTATGGAGGCAGCGGCGGAGCTATTAGGATGAGAATAGCAGCGCTATTTTCCGGGGGCAAGGACTCGAACTATGCACTGTTCTGTGCCCGTCATTTCGGATGGGATGTGACCCATCTTGTTACAGTGTTCTCGCGATCTCAGGAGTCTTACATGTACCATGTACCTGCCATAGAGCTTACAAGGCTTGCAGCAAGTTCTATCGGCATCCCTCTTGTGGAAGTCGTCACTCCGCCGGAAAGGGAGGTCGAACTGATACCGCTCCGGGATACTCTCGCAAGCCTCAATGTGGACGGCATAGTATCAGGCGCCCTGGCGTCCGAATACCAGCGGAGGAGGCTTGACCAGATATGCGAGGATATAGGCATAAAGTCATTTTCTCCGATCTGGCATAAAAACCCGCGGGATATGGTTCGAGAAATGGTTGACGAGGGCTTTGAGATCATGATAGCGGGATGTTATGCGGAGGGACTTGACGAGAGGTGGCTGGGCAGGATACTCGATGAAAAAGCTCTGGACGCACTCGACAGGCTGCATGACCGTTACGGGATACATGTCGCCGGCGAGGGCGGAGAGTATGAGTCCGTCGTACTATATGGCCCGCATATGAGGCAGCGTATATGTGTGGATTATGAAAAGGACTGGAAGATCCATTCCGGCAAGATCATAGTAAAACGGGCATGGCTGGAAGATGCGAAATAAAACTATAGAAGGTCTTATAGATCTTTCTATCAACGAGATAAAAACCGTTTTCTAAATTTGCATTATATGCCCGATCCTGTCACATTAAAAAATTTAATATCCCTGCAGCTCTCTTTCGCCCGACAGTATGATATTCCTGAACCTGTCCGGCAGCTGTTCTAAGGACTCGGCATGCTCCACGGCGTTCTCGAATTTTTGTCTTTCGACCTTGCTAAGGTTCAAAAAAGCATCGGTCCGTGAAATGCGTTTAACTCTTTTGTCCAGTTTCGACACTATATTACCTCCTCTTTACGGTCGTATAGTGAAGGAGATTAATAAATTAAAAGTTTATAAACTATATATGGCGAAAATAAATAAAAAAAATATGGTTTTAACGAGTAGTGACCTCGCAGCCGTCCTCGGTCACGATCATTGTATGCTCTGCCTGGGACACCAGACCTTTATCATGCTCGATCAGGACCGGATAAGAGTGTATAATGCCCTGTCTCATTAATGAGTATAGCGTCGTATCGAGCCTTTTTATGTCCGAAAGCCATCTTCTGGCAAAGGGAAGGCCCTGGAATTTTTCTATGGACTTTAACAGGTCTCTCTCGGCTGGCATACGCACAGGCTTTACTCTTGAAACGCCAAATATCTCGGCCGACTGACCCTCCATGACAAGCCCGAGACCGTTAGTGGCAAAAGGCTCTATGGCGATGACCTGGCCTGCAGTCAATATATGGCCCTGGCTTATTTTTTTATTGGGTATGGGCGGAGGAGCATGCTGCACATACCTGTCAAGCCCGTGTCCCGTAAGGTTCGTTATAGGCTTCATTCCATAGCCCGTTATAGTCTCCTCGATGATCTCCCCGATCACTTCGGTGGAAACGCCCGCTTTTACTACCTTTATGGCTTCTTCCAGCGCGGCCTCGGATGCTTTTACTATATCCGGGTTACCGGAAAGGTCAATGGTGATGGCGGTATCTGCTATATAGCCGTCAATATGCACGCCTATGTCCAGTTTCACCATGTCCTCGCCGAATACTCTCTCGTCGTCGGGCGCGGCCGTGTCATGCGCCGCAGCCTCGTTCATGGATATATTCACCGGGAAAGCCGGTTTACCGCCCTTCCTGACAATGTTCGCCTCTATGGCCTCCGCGACGTCCAATATCCTTACGTCCTTTTTAACCATCAATGCCGCTTCTTTTCTAACTTCGCTAAGTATGGCGCCTGCCTGCCTGTATTTTTCTATTACGCTATCGTCGACCATGATATTCAAACCACCAGAAACTTCGGGAACTTTGTCAGATTTTCACATCCCTTTTCCGTCACGACCACTATGTCCTCGATCCTGACGCCTCCAATTTCGGGATCATATAGCCCGGGCTCAACCGTCACGACATTACCCGGTACCAGCGGCTCGGTACCAGCATCGCTGATCCCCGGGCCTTCATGTATCTCGAGCCCGACACCATGTCCGGTCGAATGGATAAAACCTGTCTTAGATCTCTGCCTAAGCGTACCATAGCCGTGCCTTTCAAAACAATCGCTTACCATGTCGTTGATCTCTTTCCCGGTAACACCTGCCTTTATGGCTTTTAGGGCTCTATCCTGGGCTTCCAGGACGACATTGTACATGTTGAGCATTTCCTGGGTAGGCCGGCCTTTGACCACTGTCCTTGTCATATCAGCGAAATATCGCTCTTTCTTACTATACGGGAATATGTCGATGACTATCAATTGATTCGGGCCGATGACACCTTCTCCCGCATAATGCGGGTCCGCCGATCTCGGGCCTGCGGCTACGATCGTATCGTTCGCATCGCAGCCGTTCTTGATGAAAATCAGCTCTATCTCACGCTGCAGCCTTTCGGACGTCAGCGGCTCTCCGTCAAAGTACAGGGAATTACCTCTGGTCTCGGAACTTTTTATGATATCGATGGCCCTTTGCATTGCCTTTTCGTTGACATCCTGGGCGTGCCTGATCTTCTCTATCTCTTCCGCTGTCTTGACCTCTCTGTTCTTTTCGAATAATTTAGGGGCTACGTCGATCTCAAACCCTCTTCCCCTGAGATCATCTGCCATGAATACCGGGAAGTCCTTAGGCACTTTCAGGCTTTTTATACCCATCCCTGATAGTACTGACGATACTGTATCACAGTATGCCCTGTCGGGGTTTTTAGTCTGCTGAAGCCTTTCAGTGTACCCGTGATCATCCAGTGATAAGATATTTTCGACCTTTGATTCTTTTCTTGCCCTTTCAAACTCCATCCGGGACACTAATATGTATTCCTTGCCGCCGGCACGGATATATGCGAACATGTCCGGCGCAAGAAAACCGGTCACATAATACATGTTGGCATTATGATAACTTTCGCCCACCATCAGGATAGGCTCATCGAATGCCAGTTTTGATAAATCGTTATCTGTCATTTCTATCATTTCCTGAGCTATAAACAATAAATAATAAGATCGTCCTGTATTTTATTCCGTATATCTTAATCAGGCCTGTGTATGATATATTTTTACTCTTTTTCAGGCTCATCAGAATTCCTGTTTAGCCTGATGAGATTTTCTTTTCCTTTCTTTATCTTGATGATGACACCCTTTTCCTTAAGGTCGGAAAGCACCATGCTGAGCTTCGACTTAGAAAATGCCGTCTTTTTGACCAGGTCTGACTGGAACATTTGCCCTCCCGATTCTTCGAGATATTTAATGATCTTCTCTTCATCCGACATATATCTCTCGTTATCTATCGGGCTTACCGTTGCCGGGGTTTCCTCTTCTTCCCGGGAATCGTTATAGTCGTGATCGAAATGCCTGTCTTCTATTTCTGGTATCTCGACGACGATGGGTTTTCTTTTCCCACGGAATAACATATAAGCGGAACCGAATCCGGCGGCGCAGAATATCAGTGCCACGGGTATCAATACCCACCAGTCAAAGCTGAAAACAGATGGCGATACTTTATTACGCATAGTGATGGACGGCTCTTCCGTTGAAAATAGCCTTATCATTGAGTTGGTGTTATTTTTCGAATTACCGTTCCAGATCAACTGGGGGCGGTACGTATCCTTAAATTCGTCACATTGTGGCGAGACATGTGTTATATCGTATCCCTGTGGCAATATGAACTTTAACGAATCATTACGGCTTAATAAAAAGCCGTCCACAAAAGCGTCCCCGATCTCGATCATATCATTTTCGACAAGCGCGAACCCTGTCCATACGAACTCATATTTCAGCACTCCGTAAGTGACTGAATAATTACCGATTATCGCATAAGGCTGCGTCTTATCAAGCGTGACGTTAACGTTCTTTACCGTCATCTTCCTGCCGGTATAGTTACTGATCTTATCCACGTACTCTTTCATGCGCTTTTCAAAATCCACACGATATTGCTCAGTGCCATAGGATGCACTAAGGTCCCATGCGTCAATATCATCCTGGGTGTTCAATGGTATCGATTTTTCTGTTATCCACAGCGCGTCTCCATTCGGCTCGACCTCGACCCTTATCACCGTAGAGGATGGATCACTCTCCTGTGCCATGGCGGCAAATACGCCTGACAGGCACAATAGAACAGCTAAAATGATTATGATACATCTCGCATGGAAATTTTTCATTGTCTTGCACCACTATATGAGATTTTTCTCTCTCCTATTTGAAGGTCGTTTATTTATTCATATATCTTTTGTTGATATTTAGATTATATGGCATGCACTAAGACTTAGATTTATGTATCTTTTAGCGTCAGATGCATATGGAAAAATAGAATATCTAACAGGATGTTAATGGTACAGGACATGAACGAGATGCAAATAGCCTGCCGGGAACTTGTGGAACTAATTATTTCCGGGGATGTGACGACTCAGGATGGTCTTAACAGCGCAAAGAAACAGGTTAGCATTGCGTATCATCTTCCCAAGCTTCCCAGAAATTCTGATATACTTGCGGCAGCGACAGACATTGAGCGGGAGACTATCATTAGCCTGCTCCAAAAGCGGCCTGTCAGGACGATATCCGGCGTCGCGGTCGTGGCAGTCATGACGTCTCCTTATAAGTGCCCGCATGGAAAATGCATACCATGCCCGGGCGGAGTCGATTCGGTATTTAACTCCCCGCAAAGCTATACGGGCGCCGAGCCTGCCGCGTTAAGGGCCATACAGGAGAATTACGACCCCTACAGGCAGGTCACTGCCAGGCTGACCCAGTTAAAACAGATCGGCCATGAGCTTGATAAGGTAGAGCTTATAATCATGGGCGGCACGATGACCGCCCGGTCGATAGATTATCAGGAATGGTTCGTCCGCAGGTGTTTCGAGGCGATGAACGATTTCGGCCTGCCCGGGCCTGTGGAACATACGGGCTTTATCGAGGATGCGCAGAAGATCAACGAGGACGCAGCAGTGAGGAACGTGGCGATGACGTTCGAGACGAGGCCTGACTGGTGTAAAGAGCATCATATCGATAGAATGCTGAACATGGGCGGCACAAAGGTCGAGGTCGGAGTACAGTCGATCTATGATTTTATACTAAAAAGGATCGAAAGGGGACATACTGTGGCTGATACTGCCGAGGCGAACCGCGCCCTCAGGGACTCAGGATTTAAGGTCGGGTTCCATATGATGCCGGGACTGCCCGGTTCGAGCTTTGAAAGGGACCTTCATATGTTCAGGGACCTTTTTAAGGACGAGCGTTTTTGCCCGGACTATTTAAAGATATATCCCACTCTGGTCACGCAGGGGACGAGGCTATACGAAATGTGGGAGAGAGGGGAGTATAAGCCATATTCCAGCGAAGAGGCGGCCAGGCTGATAGCGGGTATAAAGGAATCGCTTCCTAAGTGGGTCAGGCTGCAGCGCATACAGCGCGATATACCTGTCAAGCATATAGTCGACGGCGTCGTGAAAAGTAACATAAGGCAGATATCAGAGGAAATCCTGAAAAGCGAAGGCAAAAAATGCAGGTGTATAAGATGCAGGGAGATAGGGCATAAATTGTTAAAAGGGTATAAAGCCGACCCTGGGTCCATCGTGATGGATATTGAAAGGTCCAGTGTCTGCGGCGGAACGGAGCATTTTATTTCCTTCGAGGACCGCAACATAGACGCTCTGATCGGCTTTTTAAGGCTCAGGTTCCCCTGTAAGCCGCATCGCCCCGAATTACAGAACGCCGCGATAGTCAGGGAACTCCATGTATATGGAAAAATGGTACCCATAGGAGAAAAAGGCGAATCATGGCAGCACAAGGGCTACGGGCTTGATCTTTTAAGAAAGGCCGAAGAGCTGTCCCGCGAGGCAGGATACGGAAAGATCGCGGTCATCAGCGGCGTCGGCGCAAGAAAGTATTACATGAAGCTTGGATATGGCTATGACGGGCCTTATATGTCCAGGCGTCTATAACATAATTCAATAAAAACTAATTAATTATATAATAAGTATTAAATATATTTAATTTAATTTTATTAATATGCGAATATTAGAGGATGCCAGAGGATACTATAACGGGATCGTTTCATCGACCACTCTTCTAAATTTCCGCGAAGCATTTGTCATAACAGTTTTGGGCGGCTTGCTCGCCGTATCCGTCTATGAGATGTATACGTTCAGGACCTCCCTGGACCCGGCTGAAGCTAACGCTCTTTTAAATACTCTACTGATATGCGATATCCTCATTTTCTGTTTATCTTTTATCGCAATAATACTATCATGGCGAATATCATCCGCTAAAGGGATAGGTGTCCAGGCCAGTATATTCGGCTCCTTGAAATTCATTTTATTCGTCATAGTGATGCTTTCTCCGATCATATTTATAGGATGCCAGCTTTCATTTAAACCTGGATTTTTTAGCGAAGGTATGGAAGTTGACATCGCTATTGCTTTATCTGCCATCGGGGTAATTTCGCTTATGCCTTTGACCATCCTCATCATAAAGGGCATGAGCTCGCTGCAGAACATCAAAGCATTTATCCGCGATATGAAAAGCGAGTATCTGGGTTCCGGAGAAGAATGCTCTCTTGAAGACCTTTCTATGTTAAAGCAAGTTTACAGGGGGACGATAGAGACCCGTCTCCTTTCGCAGCTTGCTCGCCTTTCCACTTCCGGGGATAGTATAACGCTTGAACTCGCTCTTGATGATCTAAAGGATACTTGCATTGACGCTAAGTCGGACGACCCACGGTCTATCGCTCTTGCATCGGGCATGGCCGGCTTACTTGCGGAAGCAGGCATAAACGCGGCAAAAGACGGTAACATTACAGTCGTCAGGATGGTCATAGACCGGTTATCAGAAATAACAAAACGATCCGGTAAGCCCGGAGTATCGTCGCTTGCGCTCCGGGGTATGGGTGCGATATACTTATCGTGCGAATCGAATATGGGCGAACAGGTCCCCAGGGTACAGATAAAGCTTGCCAGCACATACGCATCATTATATGACTCTACGGGAAAGCGCGAATGCCTTGAGCTTGCTATGAAAATGTCCGAGAAAGCTGTGGCGGCTTACGGGGAAAGCCAGCATTCTGACGAACTTATAGACGCGCTATTTGTTTCCGGCAGGATATACCGCATGGCTGCGGAACTTGAAAGCGATGAGTCCAGTGCCAGTATATCCATCGCCCGCCTTACCGAGGCGTTATCTTTGAAAAACGGTATCGCAAGCCCGTTAGACCAGGCTTTTATAAAGAATGAGCTCGGCAAAGCCTTTATTGCAATGGCCAAGATCCGAAACCCGATCAAAAGCTATAAAAGCGCCGTGTCGGCTTTTTCGGAAGCATCTGACCTGGTCACTCCCGGAATATCGAAATGGGACCATTCCCTGATACTGGCAAACTCGGGCTATGCTTATACTATGCTGGCCGATGAATACTTTAAGATACGGAAATTCGATGAGGCGATAAGCTCGGCCCGAAGCGCAATATCCTCCTATTCCCTTCCTGTACAGTTTTTTACTTTGAACCGGTCAGCAGAGGATCACGCAAGTATTATGTCCAATCTCGGCCTTGCACACACCGTCATAAGCGAGATATACTCGAAATCAAGGATGTTCGAAGAGGCGCTAAAACATGCGCATCAAGCCCTGGACTCCTATACTGACTCGATGTCCGCTTATTCAAAAATAAGCACTTCAAATGACCTCGCATCAATTAAGACCAGCATAGGCCTTACTTATATGACCATCGCCGATATATGTTTCAGAGAAAAGAGGTACCAGGAGGCGATCTCTGCATGCGATAATGCCATAGCCGCGTATAACGAGGCTGTGCGCATATATGATGAATCTGGAAGAGAAAAGCCTGCCAGCACGGTCAGGAAGTACCTTAAAGACGCTAATGACCTCTTCGGGACAATGATGAGGATAGGCAGCGGAGGCAAGAGCGGGAATATCATCGAGTGATACTTTTTATTATACGGGACGACAAAAAAGATAGCGCAAGTATACCACGAAGCGCACGAAGGCGATTAAGGTACACTAATTTTGTTAACCACGAAGCGCACGAAGGCGATTAAGGTACACAAAGGACTTTTTTAGAAGGTTAGCAAATATTTTAAAAAAGTTTAATGTTCCTTGTTTGCCTTTGTGCGCTTTGTGGTTAGCAGTTTAGTATTCCTTGCAGCCTTTGTGCCCCTTTGTGGTTACTAAGCGGTTGAATAATACTATGCTCCCGGATCATTCTCCCATGACCTGTACTACTAGCTGCCTGTTCCTGGGCCTGACGTCAAAATCCAGCAGAACGATCTGCTGCCACGTTCCCAGCATCAGGCGCTTATCCTGGAACGGCACAACGATGCCCGGCCCCATCAGCGAGGCGCGTACATGTGAATGTCCGTTCCCGTCACCCCATGTCATGTCATGGTCATAGCTTGCGTTCGACGGCGCGATCTTTTCGAGCGCGCGCGGGAAGTCTTTAATTAGCCCGGGCTCATATTCTATCGTAGTTACCGAAGCCGTGCTTCCCGGAACGAATACGGTGACTATGCCATTGGATACATTTGCGGAAGAGACGATGCCCTGGACGTGGGATGTAATGTCTATCATCTGGCTTTTTCCCTGCGTCTCAAGGGAGAATTTTTGCGTGATGACGGCCATGATAATAACACCTTGACTGGATCATATACAATAATAATCCATTATTAAAGATATTATAAAAATGCTTTTGCGACACTTGTTTTATAAGAAATAAAAAAATAAGAGCAAAATCTTAATGGAGGAAAAAGTCTTTTATTTCGGGCAACTGCTTTAGGTTTCAAACATCACCTCCGTGGAAAAGCATATTCCTCTTAATTATGGGGGTCTTATAGCTTAACAATTATATTATCGATATAATATAATTTAACTATTATACATTCATATTGCGTAAATCAATAAGCACTTTCGTTAAGATAGCGACCAATTATTATCTAATATATAATGCCTGAATGATTTGACATACCTGATGCCATTTTTTATGACGCTGATCATATCAGGGATAGATATCTAAGGCACCTCGCATAAGGTATTTAGCTTAACCGCGTTACTTTACTACAGGATGAGCGGGAGGAGACCTTTCGAGAACGCCCTCGACCATATTTTCTGGTGCGACGGGTGTAATGTGCCATTAATATCAGAAAACTGTGATACGTGCAAAGGTACTGGCAGGAAGGTACTTTTGTCCCCTCCCGGGGATGTACGCTTCTGTTCCCCTTACGAAAGAGAACTTATCAGGGATCTTTTTACAGGCACATATGGGTGCGATCCTGTAAAGGGCCGATTAATACTTTTAAATAAGATCCCCGGGGACGATAAGACTGACGAAGTGATAATTGACGGCCATACCATTGCTGTCGTTTCATATGACCTGAAGGACTCATGTTATAAGCTTGACCTCAGGCTTGAGGGAGCAAAGATCCTGATGCCATTGACGAACGCAAAGACTGTGGTCTTAGACGTTCCGAGAGGAAAGCACCTGAATGGCAAAGGCGTTAGCGGAAGGTCTGTCGTGTCGGCCTCGCCCGATATTAAAAAGGATGATATTATACTGCTCCGTGTCAGCGACACATTTAACGGCTACGGCGTGGCAAGGACAGACAGCGATGGCCTGAAGGACCCTTCCGAAAACACTATAAAGATCAGGAAGATCAGCAGCAACAATGTCATATTGAACGATAAGGCTAGTGATATACAGGATGCGGTCAACGCTAACCGGTCAAGGATAAGGGCGATGGAAAAGGACGCTGTCAATATCCTGAAGGGAATAACCTGCCAGGGAAAGAACCGCGAGCTTCCCGTCACCGTATCGTTCAGCGGAGGTAAAGATAGCCTGGTCGTCTTGAACCTTACCCGAAAAGCCGTTAAGAACTACGAGACATTTTTCATAGACACAGGCCTGGAATTTCCGGAAACCGTAAAATTCGTCGAGGATTTTGCAGCCTCAAACGGAATAAACATCCAGATAGAAAAGGCCGGCAATGCTTTCCAGGAAAATTTCCCGGCATTCGGTCCTCCTGCAAAGGACTTCAGATGGTGCTGTAAGGTCTGTAAGCTCGGCCCGATAACCAGGATATTGTCCGAACGTAAAAAGGGCTGTATAACCATCGACGGTAAACGCCGCTACGAATCCTTCCAGCGCGGCAACATAGGCACAATAGAGCGAAATCCATTCGTGCCGGGCCAGATGGGCATCTTCCCGATAAAGGACTGGAGGGCTATCGAGGTATGGCTGTACATACATCTTGAAAAGCTGCCATATAACGAACTTTACGATATGGGCTTTGAAAGGATAGGCTGCTGGCTATGTCCTGCGGCGCTTCAGGCAGAATATGTGAGAATGAAAGAGATACACCCGGATAAATTCGAGGAATGGCAGGATAAGCTTTACGAATGGGCGGGTAGGTCGGGGCTTTCCAGAGAATATGTGGACCTGGGGTTCTGGAGATGGAAATCCCATCCGAATAAGATGCTGAACATCGCAAAGGAAAAGGGCATAAGCTTAAAGGCTGAGGCTACCGGGGACAGCATGTCATTGAAGATCATACGGGGCATAAGTCCGTGCGTCAGCGGAGGCTTTAGCATCGAAGGCGTGCTCCGCCTGCCAGAACGCGCCCCTGTCGAGCATGTTTTAGAGATGCTAAAAACCATCGGCTCGCCCGTATACTCTGAAGACCTGGACGTGACTCTGGTCAAGGCAGCCCGGGGCACAAGCAAATTATTCGCAGCCGGCCAGGTTTATGCATCCTCGGACGATAAGATGTATGCCCAGAGGCTTTTTGAGGACACTGTCAAACAGGTATTGCGCGCAGCCATGTGCACAAGGTGCGGTATCTGTGTAAAAGCATGCCCCAGAAGGGCCGTCAAGCTGGATAAACACGTTAAGGTAGACTCAAACCGCTGTGACCAGTGCGGCCGCTGCACAGATGCATGCGTTGTCGCAAGGTACTATAATAAATTAACTTCCGAAATTAAAAATACTCCAAATAAACAGTTTATTTATGGTAAAAAGTCAAAATAAATTTATAATTTATTAACTATACACTTAATACCACAGATTATTGCATTCGAAAGATTTAAAAACGGTATGGATATAATAAGGACTAACACATTAAAGAATAACGGGAAAGATTATCTTTAATGAGTCCGTGATGATTTATATCGCATAAAACCGTAAGTATTAAGGCGGACGAAAAAATAAAATCAGTAAAAATGTTCAGTAGGACTTTGAGGCTACCTTAAAGCCTATGAAACACATAATGACCGTAAAGGCCAATAATATCGCTACATATGCTATGTTCGCCGATTCTCCAAAGATGTCCTTTGCAAGGGCCATGGATGCGATGAATATCAACAGGACCAAGAACGATAAGCCGACCTCGATAAACTTAATGTTAGCATTGCTCAAATTATACACCATATCCTACTGGTGATTAATAAGACATATGCTTTACGATTAGCAAATGGGAGAAACAAAAAAATGAGACAGGCATTAGTACCAAAGAAAGTGTTTTTCACTTGCGGATCCGGGACTCATAAGGAAATGCTCGAATCGTTCGAAATGGCGTTGAGAGACGCAGGGATCGAAAAATTTAACCTGGTGACCGTAAGTTCGATACTTCCTCCAAAATGTGAAATACTGGAGCGGGAGGAAGGATTAAAGGAGCTTACGCCTGGTGAGATCGTATTTACAGTAATGTCACGAAATTGCTCAAACGAGCCAAGCAGACGGATATCCGCTTCTATCGGCTGTGCCATCCCAAAGGACCAGCAAAAGAACTTTGGTTATCTGTCGGAGCATCATTCTTATGGCGAAACTGAAAAATATGCCGGAATGTATGCTGAAAAACTTGCGGAAAACATGCTTTTCACATGGACCAAGGAAAAACCAGAGAAAACTATGAATATATCAAAGACAGCAGAAGTTGATGATGAAGGTAACTGGACGACAGTTATTTCTGCTGCAGTGTTTATACTATAAATGGTGATACAAAATATGCGTTGCCCAGGATGCGGTGAAGAGACATTCGAAGAGGAACTGATAATGGGCAAGTGTCCGCTATGTGGCACGAAAATAAAGGACGCGCCCGAGAGCGTTACCAGCTCTGCGTCCGAGCCCTTCATACGCTGTACTTCCGAGTATGAGGAGTTACCGTTCGACATGATGGGCGCATCTGTCCGGGACATGATAACGGATATATTTGGAGATATTTTCAGCGGGGTGGAGAGAACTCTTCTCATAAGCTATATGGCCTATGATATATCCCAGAATACCGGACTTGAGTTAAAACAGGCGCGTAATGTTGCGCGTCAGGTGGTCGACCAGGAAGAGGCCACGTTCGAATTTGATATCACCCCTGCATGGTATGACGAGTTCAAGATAAAGAAATGCGCCCGCTGCGGTAGACTGCACTTAATGGTCGGAAAGAAACTATTGAAGGGCAGGATCGAGGAAGGGATCGGCGAATATGATGTAGATTACGTCTGCCGCCGATGCATTTAATTTTTTTCTTATTTTCATAAATTTTATTAAAACAATCTATAATTCCAGTTGCTCTTTTAATATGGTCATTATAATTCATGACCGGGGCCCTGTCCTTAAACCTATCTTTAAATATTTTTATCCAAGGCCATTTGGATCTTTCTATCCTTCGATAATGTCAGAGCTGCCAGATATATGATGGCGACTATCATCAATGAGCTAATATATTGTTCAAGTATCAGTGTCGATATCGATGCGACCAAACCCATCGATATTAATGATATAAATGCTAATATGGTCGTTTTTTTATCCGTCATCATATCTTTGGCAGCTATAATGATCACAATGAAAAGCATGGTCAGTATCGTTATGATCATTCCGTATTCGTCTATCATGGACATTATCATGGACATTATTATTCCTGTACCTAAAAGAAGATAGGTCAGTCCGAATTTATGGTATATATACCGGTCATCCGATCCGGCTATCGGCTCGTCGCCATCTCTGGATCCATTCTTGAATAACGCTTTACGCATCCGTGTTTCTTTCCCGTGTATGCCCAGGGAATATATCAAATGATTCACCATCAGCCCCATCACTATACCCAGTAACGCTCCCGCGATCACGTCTGACGGGTAATGGACTCCGAGATGTATCCTGCTAATGCCTACAATGGAGGCCAGGCCATAACCGATCAACCGATACCTTGTTTCCAGGAACGATCCTATAATGACGGCTATTAAAAACGATGCCTGAGAATGGCCGCTGGGGAAGGAATAGCCTGAGGAGAACAGAAACAGGGAATTATAGCTTCCTTCCGGCCGGGGCCGTTCTATAGCCTCTTTAATATCGTCGACAACGACAATGCTGAATATCAAAGATATGGCCAGGATCGCTGCTATCTTCTTTTTATCGCCGAATATCAGGTAGACCGCTGTAATGAATAACCATACATAAGGGTTACCAAGCTGGGTGAGAATTAAAAAGAATGACCTTGAGTCGGTTGTAGCAATATCAGTTATTGCTGTAAACAAATACTGGTCATAAGAGCTTAGCCCCTGCATATTAAGAATCGACTCTCCGTTTCCAAGTTTTTAACACAATAATGATAAATATATCCGATATATTATCCAGTACGCTGACCATACTTAATTCTGTTATTATTAACTAAAGGTAATGAAATTATATGATAAAAGATTAGTGTTATATAGAAAGTTTTATATGTCGGAAGATAATATCCTACTTCCGGTAGTAATTACACCAGGACCTACCAGGTGATGAAATAATTAAATGGCACCCCCGTGCGAAGTGCGAAAGATGGTTTCACCAAACACATCCTTTTTAGCGCGGGGGCGTCACACCACTTATTTTTAATAAGCCTGAAACATTACTCAATTTTACTTAATATCTCTTTTGGCCGCCTGAATATTATGACTGATTCCATCTCAGAGAGCATCTTAGTATTTCTTGAGTCCACTTTCCTTATCTTTAAGGGGACCGCTTCCCCGCCTGATATCGCTCCGTTCCTGCATAGTTCGACGCAAGATCCGCATCCCTTACATCTCAGAAGGTCTATCTGGTCGGTTATTGCTTCATTCGGGCAGGAATCCCCTGGCGGGCAGTCCTCACAGGACAGGCATTTTGACCTGTCTATCGTATACGGCATCTCGGAAGTGACATCGCTGTCCCAGTCTACCGGCACGACATATGTCGGGACGCCGCTTTTCATTGCCTGGGCGGCACAGTTCGTGACCAGCGTATCTGCTATCCCGAATACTATCTTTGCCACAGTATTAGAAGTGGCCGGAGTCAGTATAAAAAGGTCATATCGTCCGACGTTGAACCTTCCTATCTTCGGGAAGCTTGAGCCCTGGTTGGAGTCCAGGTATATCTCGTTCAGGTAGCTGCCGTCGGATATCTCGTTCAGTGAATCGAACAGCCCGTACATCTTCGATACTTCTTCACCTGCTCTCGACAGGAACGTCGTAATGGAGTGGCCTCTGTCCTTTAGCTCTTTCATTACGCCATATGATTCCCTGAGGTAATGTCCTGCTCCGGTTATCCCCCATGCTATGCGAAGATATCTGTCATTCGGGCTCATGCTCAACACAAAATGATTTTATTGTATTTGCATCTTGTAGTTTATATCTTTATTGATAAGGCTGCATCTCCCGCTTAAATTTCAGAATCATTAAATATGGATAAAAATATAATTAATATTTTGCAATGAAAATATTCGACACCGTCAACGTGAAAATAATCAGGAAGGAGAATTCAGTCGTAATATGTTTACCCTTAGAGTACGCCTCTCTTGAAAACTTTGACGCGGTACTGTCCGCGGGCGTTGACGGTGATGACTTTGTTTTTATGGTCAAGCCCGACATTAAGCCCGTCGTTAAGGATACGATCAATTCGCTCTGGAGCGACATGCGCGTATTGTTCTCAAAGATCAATGACATCGGCGAGACTCCGCCATGGGATGACATCGATCTTGTATGGCAATCACCGCATTCCTATGAAAAAAAGATACCTATCTCTTCGGAAGAGGTACTTGAATACTGGAGGATAAGGTCTGCAGTTGAAGAAAAAGGGTATATGGAAGGCAGTGAGGAAGACGTGCGAAAGGGCATTCACGATACTTTCACAAAACTCTGCGAAATGGCTTCGAGGAAGCTTGGTTTTAAGGATAAGTTTTTCCAGGCGGCTTTTGGGGATGCCGTTGCCAATAAATATTCACTGATAAGCTGTATGTATGGCACTTACGACGTCGTCTGCGAAATATTCTCGGAAGAGTTCGTAAAGGTCAACGATGACCGGTTCTGGTCATTGACATCGGAAAAGGCGCAGGATGCTGTACAGGCCGCATTCGAACGGATAAAATACCTGGAATCCGACAGGGAGGAGTTTGAAAAAGAAAGAGCACGGGTGCAGGAAAAATGGGGGTTTCCCTTGAGGGCATAATAGAATGTTATTTTGGGCTCGATAAAAAGCTTATTTGACGTTTATCTTTTTTAATAATCTTTCATGAAATCTATCGCTGGCGGACCCGGCTATAGATATGCCTCCAATGGTGACTGGCAGATCATCCAGGGACTCTCCTGATATTCGTGATATGACTCCGCCTGCCTCCTGAAGTATCAGGCCCGACGCAATGATATCATATGCGCTTACTTTGTTCCTGGAGTCTATCACGGCATCAAATGAGCCGCAAGCTACCATGCAGATGTCCAGTGCGATACTTCCGATAGTCCTGACGACACAATTTTCTTCCTGAATAGCGACGATACTGTTCGGTATTTTACCCGAACCATAAGCATATATTGCGTATCTTGGCTTTGCCTCGCTTACTGTAGTGCTGATCTTTTTACCGTCATGGAATGCGCCTTCACCCCTTGCAGCATAAAAAGTTCCCGATGAAACGCTGGCTACGGCCCCGGCGTCGATATCCTTAAAAGTAGCGTTGTATGCTTTTTTAGAAATGGCCAGGGATGCGCAAAAATAGGGTATTCCCATTATTACATTATTAGAGCCGTCGACGGGGTCGAAAACAAGGGTATGGTCAGGGACCTTACCTTCCGGAAGTATCCTTTCCCCGAGCTCTTCAGATATCACTCTCGCAGCGATGCCTTCTCTTAAAATAGCCTCGTTAAGCGCTTCTTCGGCGACCATATCTATCTTTCGGGTAGTGTCGGTCAGGCGGTATTTCAATATTTCACTATAGTCTTCATGTGAGGCGATATATTCTTTTGTGGCGTGCATGACACTTTCCGCCATTCGCCTGACAAGATCATGATCGCTCATCAGTCATCCCGAACCTTTTAATAATTGCTTCCGCGGCGACGATGCCTGCTTTATTGGGCTTCATGATCTCCGTATCCACGGTCACTATAGGATCCGCCGGCTCCTCATAAGGGACGTTCACACCGGGTACGGTGGCGCTTTTACCTGTAAGTCCTTTTTTGTATATGTCGCGGGGCGCATACTTAGCATGCCTGACCTTTTCCCTTTCCATGCATATCTCGATGGGGCATTTAATATAGACCTCGCCAAACTGCGGTATCAGCTTCCTGGCAGCATCACGGTATTTTCTCAAATTCGCCGTCGCGTCGATGATAACGTTGACATTCTCTTCTACAAGGAGCTTTGCCATATAAGCGAGAGCCGCGTAGGCCATGTCCCGCTCCTCCTGTGTATATTTCGGTTCCGGCGTCATTACCTTTCTTACTTTGTCAAGCTCCAGCACCTTCACACGAATACCTTCGGCCGATAATCTCTTCGCCGTCTGGCGCGCCACAGAAGTCTTTCCGCTTCCGGGCAGTCCCGTCATCCATACTGCCCATGCCACGTTACTTCCTCATAAAGTACTGGTTCACGTTCTTATGGTCGAATCTATCGCCAGCAAGCACGTTATCTATAAAATTGAATAGCTTGATCCGGACTTCCGGGTCCAGGTTCGGATACCATAGCGGGCTGGCCACAACCAGGGCCCTGAAAGCATAAAAAGGCTGTATACAGCTTAGTATATACTCATCTTCGGTCCTGTCCAGGTAATTCTGCATGAAGCTGTCATAGAGCTTTTTAAAATTACCCTGAAGCCTGCCGTGTTTTTGAAGCGAGTAAAAGATATAGTTCAGGCTCATGCATGATACGTCATCCGCAGCTTCTCCGTATTCGCCCCTGCTCCTGTCCAGCACCGAAAAATCGATACCGTTCCTGAACATGATGTTCCACGGGTGGAAGTCTCCGTGGACGACGCAAAGCCTTTTTACGTTAGGGCGGATCTTCCAGCGCCATTTTACGCATTCCTTTTCCATTCTCTCAAGATCATCACGGGAATAATACTCAAAATCTTCGGGATAGCTATCAGCGAGCCCCATTATGCACTCGCCGGAGCCTATAAGCTCCCTTATTCTCCGGTGGTAAAGGACGGGGTCATCATGTTTCCTTGAATGGATCTCAACAAGATAATCCGATAACGCCACAGCCCGGTCTATGTCGAGCCTGCTGAATATGTCCGCATCCCTGATACGGTTCAGGTCCCGGAAATATTCGGTGCCGCTGATAAGCTCCATTAAAATAAAATATTCGTCGGCATCTCCGGCACTCTTGAGTTTTCCGGACTTTGTAAAGTATCCGACGTCCAGCGAACGCGCATGTCGCGGCAGCCTTTCATACGCATAGTTCTGCCAGAGCATCAACGCTGCCCTATCCGCAAAAGTATCGTGCCCGAAACCTTTCTGGACACGCATCGATGACAGGACGGCCGACCTTTCTTCCCCGCCCAAAATGAAGTCTATAAGGTATGGCTTACCGTATCCGAACCCCTTTAGCTCCGTTTCTTCTCCGTCGCCTCCAAGTTCGACAACTCTTATTACCGATACAGGCTTCCCATAGACTTCTTCAAGGTAACTCTCAACGTTTTGGATACTATCCGTCATTTTGATGCCCGATTATTTGTTAAACTCCCATCAAAATGAAACTATGTCCTGGAACATCATATATCTATTGAAGATGTCGTCTTTTGTAATGTTCCTGAGCTTGTTAAGGCTGAAATCCTCAGCGTTATACGATGCTATGGCGCTTCCGAACACGACCGCCTTACGCATGTTTCTCTGGCTCATGTCGCCTGTCTTCGCCAGCCATCCAATAAAACCGCCCGCGAACGAGTCTCCGGCTCCCGTCGGGTCGACGACCGCCTCAAGCGGGAATCCCGGCGCGCTAAAGCAGGAATCCCTGGTGAAC
The DNA here is from genome assembly GCF_021023085.1 of Methanooceanicella nereidis. Classification (NCBI taxonomy): domain Archaea; kingdom Methanobacteriati; phylum Methanobacteriota; class Methanomicrobia; order Methanocellales; family Methanocellaceae; genus Methanooceanicella; species Methanooceanicella nereidis. Next base: position 54,151 of record NZ_PGCK01000007.1, read on the forward strand.
AGTAAAGCGCCATGCTCGCCTTTCTTGATGATCGCTGCCTTCGGGCCCATATCAAGGAATGAGCGCCCTGCTTTGATCAGGTTCGGCGTCTCGAAAAACTGGCGGGCCTCGCCCTCGTTTGTAAGGACGACGTCCACCTTCTCGATCATCTTTTCAAGGGAGTCTCTTTTACTCTCTATCCAAAAGTTCATCGTGTCCATCATGACGAGCTTAGGCTTGCGCATCTGCCTGAACACGTTCATCTGTATTTCCGGGTCGGTGTTAGCCAGGAACACGTATTCGCTGTCCCGGTAAGCATCGGGTATGGTGGGGTTGAACTCGGCAAGCACGTTAAGCTTTGTATCGAGCGTGTGCGCCTGGTTCATATCGTACTCGTAATAGCCTTTCCACCTGAACGTCTCGCCGTTCTCTTTGACTTCAAGACCTTCCGTGTCGACGCCTCTTTGCCTTAAAAAGTCGATATGGTGATCAGGGAAGTCTTTTCCGACGACCCCTACTATACCCACTTTCGAGAAGTTGCTCGCGGCGATGGATGAGTATACCGCCGAGCCTCCAAGAGTTTCGACTACCTCGCCGAATGGCGTCCTTACCGTATCAAGCGCTACCGTACCTACGACTATAAGATCTACCATACCCTTCACCTGGTAATTATGTACCCATGCTCCAGGAGCTCAAGTATTTCTCCTGTTCTTTGGTCAGCTTTTCCAGCTTGATGCCCATGGATTCCAGCTTCATCTCGGCCACTCTGGTGTCGATCTCTTCCGGTACCTTATAGACATCATTCTTAAGCTTCTTGTGATTCTCGGCTATATACTTTACACATAAAGCCTGGTTCGCGAAGCTCATGTCCATGACCTCGGGCGGGTGACCGAAAGCACAGGCCAGGTTTACAAGCCTGCCTTCTCCCAGGACATATATCCTGTTACCGCCCTTGAGCAGATACTCGTCTACATCCGCCTTAACGGTCGTTACGCTCTTTGACATCTTCTTTAGCTCGTCCAGCGCAAGCTCGACGTTGAAGTGTCCGGAGTTGCAGACTATCGCCTGGTCTTTCATAAGCTTGAAGTGCTCGCCGCGAATGACCGCTATGTCCCCGGTGACGGTAATGAAGATGTCTCCGACCTTTGCAGCCTCTTTCATGTCCATGACCTGGAAACCATCCATTGCGGCTTCTAGAGCTTTGCGTGCGTTGATCTCTACCACGACGACGTTCGATCCCATTCCCTTCGCTCTTGAAGCGCAGCCGCGTCCGCACCATCCGTAGCCTACTACGACCACAGTCTTTCCGGCAAGCAGTACGTTAGTCGCGTTGATTATGCCGTGAAGGGTGCTCTGTCCGGTGCCATACCTGTTGTCGAACATCATTTTGGTTTCCGCATCGTTGACCGCTACTACCGGGTACTTTAACGCCTTGTCCTTTGCCATGGCCCTGAGGCGTATAACGCCGGTGGTTGTCTCTTCGCATCCTCCGTATATGGACTTAAGATATTCCTTGTGCTTTGAGTGCACCGTAGCTATGACGTCTGCGCCGTCGTCAAGGGTGATGTTCGGCTTAATCTTTAATGCGGACTCGATGTTCTCATAGTACTGTTTCTCGTCCTCTCCCCTGATAGCGTATACCTTGACCCCTTTCTTTGCGAGGGCTGCGGCAACGTCGTCCTGCGTGGATAACGGGTTGGAAGCAGTCAAAGCGACATTCGCGCCTCCTGCTATCAATGCCTCGATCAGGTTCGCAGTCTCTACTGTGACGTGTAAGCATGCGATGACATTGACGCCTTTCAAAGGCTTTGCCTTCTCGAACTCTTCCTTGATCTTACCAAGTACGGGCATATGCCTTCTTGCCCACTCTATCCTTTCCTGGCCCTGCTTTGCCAGCTTTATATCCTTGACCGCGTAATCTTTCTCTTTCATGGTATCACCATATAAGCATGATGTAAAATATTTTTTATCTTTACTTTACATAATTGACAAAAATAGTATTTGTATTTTTCTTATTGTTATCAAATTGAGTGAAATTATATCTATTTTGTTAACACGATGGAAAAGGTATATAGCGGAAAAACGCCAACGATATTGTCGGAGGTTTTACCCCGAGTTATGTTTCGGTAAAAATATCTCTGAGATATTTAACCCGGTGTAAAATTGACAATGGCCGAGCGAGCGATCGATGAAATAGATATGAAAATAATATCGGAGCTGTCGAGAGACTCTAACATCTCTCATACTGAACTGGCATCTTTATGCGGGATAACCCGCCAGACAGTAGCTTCGCGGATAAAGAACCTGGAAAGGGAAGGGGTCATAAAAAATTTCCGGGCTGTAATAGACTATACTAAAATAGGCTTCGGAGCGTTCTTTTTATTGTTCCTTAAGCTTGACGTCACTGATCAAAAGCTGACCCGCGAGTTCATAAATAAATTAAAGGATGATCCGAACGTGCTGATGGACGTCTCTATTACGGGAGAGTGGGACGTCATGCTGTTGCTGGCATTCCACGATGTCCGGGAATATGAGACCTATATCAATGAAATGAGGATACGGATGGGCCCGATATTAAAAGATACCAAGAGCCATGTCATATTGAATTTCTATAAAAGCCTGGACGATTACGTGCCCCGGTGATCCCGGCGTTCAAAAAAATGATATCCTAAACCTCTACAGGCACTCCGCTTTCAAGGATTATCACTTCAGCGTCGGTCTGGTCTTCCACCATTCTCTGGAATTTACCGACGTCAGCCTTGATCACGTCAAATGTGTTATAGTGCATAGGAATCACTAGTTGCGGCTTGATCAATTTCACAGCCAGAAGAGCACCTTCTATGTCCATTGTAAACCTGCCTCCGATGGGCAGCATCGCTACTTTAGGCCTGTAAAGCTCATGTATGAGGGTCATATCGTTAAATATGGCTGTATCCCCTGCATGGTATATTGACACTCCGTCCCTGACCACTATGCCCGCAGGGCTACCTGCGTCCCACCCGAAACCAGCCTCATCGATGCCGTTCGAATGCATCGCGGGTACAAAAGTATATTTCGTATCCTCGATCTCTATGGTGCCGCCGATATTCGCTCCGATGGCGTCGATGCCTCGTGTCTGCAAATATTTCGCCAGCTCGTTCACCGCGACGACTTTACATTCTGTCGACTTCGCGATGCTTATCGTATCTCCCAGGTGGTCCGAATGTCCGTGGGTGACGGCTATCACGTCAGGGTCGATGTCTTCCCATTTGATCTCAGCCATCCTGTTACCCAGAATGAACGGGTCAATAAATGTCAAAAGGCTATCCTCTATCTCAAAAGCCGAATGGCCATGCCAGGTTATTCTCATTTAAGACCTCATATAAATATTGACTTTATGATATTTATATTTTTAATGACAGTGCCTTGATTTTTACTTATCACGCAGCGGCTTCGACCCTGAACTGATGGCCGCCATCAGGTATCTTTTCATACATAGGAGTATTCGCTGCATACTTTACGAATGTAGGAAGCTCAAAGACCGGGCCTCTCCTTAACAGCCCTAAATTTTCACCGGGGATAATCTCTTCAACTTTTGAGCTTATAGCAAAGACATCAAAACCCCTTATCTTTCCCATGCCATCCTCTTCCCCGAGCTTTAAGAAATACTGGTCTGCGTATGAATCAAGGAACTCTTCGTCAGGGATATGATCCAGTTCCATCAGGCGGTATTCCGCATAGCTCCTTAAGAAGTCGGGCGAAAATCCCATATAATAGCTCTCGGCGGCATCGATAGTCGCAGGGTTGTTTACCGACGCCATTATGATGTTCTCCTGCCTTGGCATTGCAGGCTTATAAAGCGGTCCGTCACCCTCACCTGAAATGATCCCTTCAATGACACATATCTCGTCTATTCCTATGTGCCTGAAAACCGCGTCATGTACCTGCACGAACGTCTCGCATAACAGCTTATATCCCCTGGCCATGTCACGCCTTGATATATCCGCCCACAGTGGATCTGCGCAATAGTGTCCTTCGGATCTTCTGTTGGCAGGCTCCAGCGCACCGTACATGTTCTTTATGCATCCCGTGACAAGGGAATTACTGTGCGACTTCAATTTTGCCATGTTTATGATCACGTTGACTTCCGTGTATTTTTTATTCACTTCGATCTCCGCGAAATCCTCATTCCAGACCCTGGACGGATAGACAACGGCACGCTCTTCCTGAGAATTCGTAAGCAGGTCAAATAGCTTAACGTCGATCTCCTCAAGCAGCGTCTCACACCCCTGGTGAAGAAAAACGCCCTGCGTCTCCCCGGGCCATTTTGTGCTCTCTGCGACAAATACTTCCCCTCCATGCTCCAGAATAAAGTCGCAGGCGGCTTTTATGGAGAAAGGGTCGGTACATACGTGATTATGTACTGTAAGGTCTGTCTTTCTTGGCCCGAATTTAAGAGACGGGTTCGGAGGCTGTGTGAAATTTGGCTTTATCATCACTTTACCGTCCAGCATCAAGTTATCCAGCTGCCCGTCCTGTTCAAGCATTATTAACGCTTCCATAGTGTTATTATAAGCAGCGGTACCAAGCTTCGGGTACTCCTTACTTATCGCGACCACGTCGAATTTCATTTTAAGCCCCCGGGGATCTCTTTACTGACATCACATCCTTTTGAACGGTACTGAAAAGTAAGCTCTTCATAATGTTTTGGACAGTAATTTTTGCCTCTGATCGTCCTTATCTCCTCATGGCAGAGCTGCTTACCGCATACCTCGCATTTTATATTTTCGTCTATGGCCCTGTCACATACTGAGCATTTTTTAGGGTCGATGTTTTCCATCCCTGATAGGTTCATTATGTCTTTATATTAATTTTAGGCGCGAAGCGGGCGGATAATTTGCTAATTTTGATATGTGTCTGATTATCTTTTAGAATAAGTGGACATTTTACCACAAAGGCTACTAAGGTACACTATTTTTCACCACTAAGTACACGAGGGTAACTAAGGAACACTAGCTTAACCACTAAGTACACGAGGGTAACTAAGGAACACTAGCTTAACCACTAAGTACACAAGGGCAACCAAGTAACACAATATACTTTTCGATAATGGATTATCCTATTTTCTATTATTTAACCATCCATATCTATGTATAATTGTCATCATTTTAGATTTATAAAAAATGATAACATCAAGAAAATATAAATTTAAAAAATTGTGTTACTTAGTTACCCTTGTGTACTTAGTGGTTAAGCTAGTGTACCTTGGTTATCCTTGTGTACTTTGTGGTTGAGCTTGTGTTACCTGGTTGCCTTTGTGTGTTTTATATTGTGGATTGGCGACCATCGATTTATTGACCGGATTTAAACTAAACAGCGATAAAGACCGGCTCGAATAACAAGCTATAAGGTACGATCAATGTTTTTCAATGTAAAAGAGCCAGTTTTATCGCCGGCAATAAAAAAGAAGAGATCGGTTAAGATATTTTAACCGCTAAGGAATGGCTTCAGGTTTGTAACGATGATGCCGTTTTCCTGTATCTCTATGGCCCGCTTGTTCATATCGTGGCTTGTGCCGCGCATCTTCTTGACCTGGATGTACCTGACGACATCCTCCCTGGTCTCGATTATGCCGAGCTCTAGGACACCGTCGACCACGAACTCCATGAAGTCGGTCGGCTCGAATACCTGGTTCTCGAATATCAGTATTGTGGTGCATCCGAGGCTCTCGAGTATTCCTATAAGGTTATTGAGCTCTCTTCTAAGCGGCTTTTTGTTCTCATATTGCTGTACGAAGGCAGTTATGGAGTCAAATACCACTCTCTTTATGCCTTTGTTTTTAACGTAATGCTTAACTAGATAGATGAGGCCGCCAAGATCGAACTTTTCGCTCTCGACGACTATTTCGTCAGGCTGAGGCCTGGTACTGAACGGGACGATGTCGCCCTTGTCTATGTACTCTTTTAAGTCCCAGAAAGGCATTTGCTTTATAAGCTTATCCACGGACACCTCACTGGAAATGTAAAGTCCCTTCTCGCCTATCTGAGCGCCCTTGACAAGGAATTCCATGGAAAATATACTTTTTCCGGAGCCCGGGCCGCCGGTAACGCCGTACGTCTGTCCTGCGAAGAACCCGCCGTCAAGTATCTCATCAAGCCCCGATATCCCTGATCTTACCCTTTCGCTCATTGTTTACACCTCGATAATCGTCATAGTAATGCCAAAATGCGGCGGTACTTCCGGGCAATTCACCTGCCTGGATCATACTCCTGATTAATTGCGTTAGACGTATGTATACTTGTCCATGGTAGTAAATTAATCTATCGCAATATGTGCAAGCTGTTAATACTAATCGATACCCGATCATATCCTAAAGCCCGAAACATCCGGTAAAGGAAATAGGGCTTCGTGTAGTTTTATTCTCCGCATATTCGCAATCTCCGAAAGTAATATAAACAATTAAAAAACTAAGTGATTTACCTACTACAGGAGATAATAAATGGCAAATGAACCGTTACTAATGATACCGGGACCGGTATTGTTGCACCCAAGAGTGCTGCAGGCAATGTCCAAGCAGATGATCAGCCACAGGGATAAGGCATTCTCTGCCATATACGACGAATGCAGATTTACTGTCAAAGACATCTTAAACACGAAAAATGATACCTATGTTATCTCCGGTTCAGGCTCTTCGGGAATGGAGGCGGCGATCTCAAATCTCGTAAAAGGGGACAGGATTATCACCATCGTCAGCGGCAAGTTCGGAGAAAGGTTCAGGGACATCGGAAAGCGCTACGGCCAGGTCACCAGCCTTGAGTTCGAGTGGGGTACGCCCTTAGACCTCGGTAAGATCGAGGAAGAGCTCGCGAAAGGTGCTAAGGTCATCGCAATGGTCCACAACGAGACCTCTGCGGGTGTCAAGAACCCTGCCGAAGAAGTAGGCAAGCTGGCAAAGAAATATGATGCTTTATTCGTCATGGATACGGTCACTTCCGCGGGCGGAGACCTTGTGGAAGTCGATAAGTGGGGCGTGGACATAGCTGTCACCGGATCCCAGAAGTGCCTCGGTGCTCCGTCAGGACTTGCGACGGTCTCCGTCAGCCAGAAGGCATGGGACAGCATGGTAAGCAACCCGCCATACTACCTTGACCTGAAGAAGTACAAGAAGTCGGCGGAAAAGGAAAGGGCAGAGACACCGTACACCCCTGCCATAACCTTATTCTACGGTATGCAGGAAGCTATGAAGATCATCAAGGAAGAAGGAATGGAGAACCGCATAGCAAGGCACGTGCAGGGCGCAAAGGCGGTCCGCGCGGCAGCCGCTGCGATAGACCTTGAGCTGTTCCCGGTCACGGACAAGTACACGGTACTCTCCAACACTGTCACCGCGATAAAGACCCCGGCAGGTATCACCGATAAGGACCTTCGCGGAACGATGAAAGCAAAAGGCGTCCAGATATCCGGCGGCCAGGACAGGCTCGACGGTAAGATCTTCAGGATACCCACGATGAACGCTTTCACGCAGGAACAGCTTGAAAAGACGTTCGACGTGCTTGAAGAGACGCTGATACAGTTCAACGTCCTCGACGCCTCAAAGAAGGGCGCCGGAGTCGAAGCATTAAGAAAAGTTTATAAAAATTGAGGCTATACAGGGTGTAATACACCCTGTGTGATTTTAATGGCTAAAGTTGGAATAGCTGATACGGCATTCGCGCGCTACGACATGGGCAAGGCCGCGATCGATGAGCTTAAGAGGCATTCTTCTGTAAAGATAGAGCGATACACAGTGCCTGGCATAAAAGACCTGCCCGTCGCATGCAAGAAACTTTTTGACGAGCATAAATGTGACATAGTCATGGCTCTCGGCATGCCCGGAAGCAAGCCGACTGACAAGACATGCGCTCATGAGGCGAGCATGGGTATCATTTATTGCCAGCTAATGACTAACAAGCATATAATCGAGGTATTCGTCCATGAGGACGAAGCCCCGGATGGCAAAGAGCTTGCATGGCTCATGGACAGGCGTGCGAGAGAGCATGCCCAGAATGTGATAAAATTATTATTCACGCCGAAAGTGTTAGAGCGAGAGGCGGGAACAGGCCAGAGACAGGGATACGAGGACGTAGGTCCTGCAAGGCAGTGAACAAGATCTATGATTGATATTGATCGTTCAACAGGTTTGATATTATGGCAGCAGCAAAGCAAGAAATAAACATCGGTTTCGTTGTCGCGGAGTTTAACCGTGACCTGACATGGCAGATGGAATTACTCGGAAAGGAACATGCGTCGTTCCTGGGTGCAAAGGTTACAAAGGTATTTTACGTCCCGGGAGTCTATGACATGCCCCTTGCCGTAAAAAAGATGGCCGAGGACAAGAGCATCGATGCTATTGTTACCATAGGAAGCGTTATCGAAGGCTCCACGGACCATGACCAGGTAGTTGTGGCTCAGGCGACCAGGAAGATAACCGACCTTTCCCTCGAGTATAATAAGCCCATCGCGCTGGGCATAGCAGGCCCGGGCATGACCAGGCTTGAAGCCCACGATCGTATCGACTACTCTAAGAGAGCGGTCGAAGCAGTCGTCAAAATGGTACGCAGGATCAGAGAATACTGATACGAAAGATAGTTATGTCCTCAAGGCTGGATCAGGTCGAGGAGTCGGCAACTCTGCGCATAGCCGACCTCACTAACGAGCTAAAAAAGCAGGGCAAGGACATCATCAGCTTCAGTCTGGGCGAGCCGGACTTCGACACTCCGAAGCATATCATAGATGCGGCGAAGAAGGCGATGGACTCTGGCAAGACACATTATGCCCCTTCACTGGGCATACCCGAGCTAAGGGATGCTATCGCCGAGAAGCTGAGGACCGAGAATAAGATAGACGTTAAAGGTAAAGATATAATCGTGACGCCAGGAGCCAAGCATGCTGTCTTCGAAGCATGCTTTGGCATGCTTGAGGAAGGCGACGAGGCGATCCTTCTTGAGCCGGCATGGGTGTCCTATGACGCGTGCATCAAGATGAGCGGCGCAAAGACCGTATGGGTAAAATCGAACGAGGACGGCTCGATACCCGAAGACCTTTCTTCACGCATAACGAAAAAGACAAAACTTATAATAATCAACAGCCCGAATAACCCGTCCGGCACAGTCCTCGGGGCCAAAGACCTGAAAAAGGTGGCTGACATCGCCGTCGATAATGACCTCTACGTACTGTCGGATGAGATCTATGAAAAGATAATCTACGGCGTAAAGCATATCAGCATAGGCTCGATGATACCCGAGAGAACCATAACCATCAATGGATTCTCTAAGGCATACGCGATGGCCGGATGGAGGATCGGTTATATCACCGGCCCGAAGGAAATATTCCAGAAAATGGTCAAGGTACAGCAGCATACGATCTCAAGCCCGACCACATTCGTCCAGTACGGAGCCCTTGAGGCTTTAAGGGGCCCGCAGGACTGTGTGGAAGAGATGAGAAAGCAGTTCGAGGCCAGAAGGGAAGTCGTGATAAAAGGCTTTAAGGATATGGGACTTCACTGCCCGACACCTGAAGGCGCTTTCTATGCGTATCCCCGGGTCGAGGGCAATTCCGAGATCATCGCGGAAAAGCTGCTTGAGGCAGGCGTAGGCCTTACGCCGGGCTCGGCTTTCGGACCGGAGAGCAATGACCATCTCAGGATGTCATACGCTTCTTCCATGAAAGACATTGAAACTGGTCTTGAGCGTATGAAGAAGGTATTCGGAGGAGTCTGACGGCACGCGATAAAAAAACAGAGGAAATAACGCGCCGTTTAATAAAACGTTATGGCGAATATGACGTGACCAGGGGCAGCCCTTTTAACGTCCTTATCGCCACCATCCTTTCTCAAAACACTAATGACAGAAACTCTTCTCAGGCTTTTAACAGCCTGTACTCTGTTTATGACACTCCTGAAAAACTGGCGAACGCTCCCGAGGAGAAGATTGCCGACCTGATCAAGTACGGCGGCCTTCACAGGATCAAGGCCAGGCGTATAAAGGACACAGCCCTTGTCGTAATGGAAAAATATGGCGGTGACCTGGATCTTGTATGTGACGCGGATCCTGCTTCGGCCAGAAAAGAATTGATGTCCATCGAGGGCATAGGGCCAAAGACCGCCGACTGCGTGCTTTTGTTCTCATGCGGTAAAGATGTTATCCCGGTCGATACACATGTTTTCAGGGTATCAAAACGGCTTGGTATAGTGCCGGAAAAAGCAGACCATGAACAGGCTCACAGGATATTGACAGAAAAGGTCCCGGAAGGAAAAAGGGGCTCGGTCCATGTAGCCTTAATACGCCTGGGCAGGGAGATCTGTAAGGCTCAAAATCCGAAGCATGAAAATTGTCCGCTTATCGACATTTGCGATTATGCAAGGACAGTCGGAGCTTATCCTCCAAAAAAGGATGTATCAAAATAGTAAGTTGAGTCTCCTCTTATTTCGAGTTTTACATTTTCATTTTCAATATGCGTGGCACGAAGTCACACAAAGGTACACTAAGTTGTTAACCACGAAGCGCACGAAGGCGATTAAGGTACACTAAGTTGTTAACCACGAAGCGCACGAAGGCGATTAAGGTACACTAAGTTGTTAACCACGAAGCGCACGAAGGCGATTAAGGTACACAAAAATTTTTTTTAAATATATGTTCATCTTCTAAAAGAGGTCCTTTGTGTTCCTTGTTCGCTTTTGTGCGCTTTGTGGTTAGCAGTTTCGTGGTCCTTTGAGCCCTTTGTGGTGACTTATTGAATGATGCACTGTTACATAAATGAAATCACCAATCAAAGTATGGGGGATAAAACTCTTTTTAACATTAAAAGTTTAAAGTGGAATGTTTTTAATATCTTTCTCGTTTACATAACAGGATATTTCCGTCAATGAACATTTAATAAATATCATTTCACGGAAAGTATATTTATTAACTAATTCTTTATCATCGTCGGATGTCTTTTAAAAAGATAAGCGTACTTGACGTGTTTCTTATCGCTTTTATCCTGATGTATTACGGCAGGCTCAGCGTAGTGCTATTTATTCCCCAGTACGCCATCGATAACGGCATTCCGTCTCCTTACTACGGATTACATTTCGCGATGGTCAGCATCGGCTCCGCAGTATCTAATATCCTGAGCATAATCCTGCTCCGGCATATAAACACAAAGAATCTATTCCTGGGTATAGGGGTGATCTCCGCTCTGTATGAAATATTATTATACTTTTACCCGACGCCGGAAATGCTTTTGATCGCAGGTCTTTTGATAGGGCTTGCAGCGGGGTCCTTCTGGAGCCTGACATTCCTGGTAGTATGCGAAATAATCGATACTCATAAGACATCTACGATAGAATCGTTCTCGAAATATAACATAGTCACCACGGTCATGGGTGCGATAACGCCTCTGGCAGCGGGTTTCATAGTCCATTTATATGGCTATGGCACATGGCTATTGTCTGCGCTGGCGTTCCTCATTCTATCCACCGTCGTGATATATATGCTAAAGGACCCTGTGTACTATAAGACGTACGGGCAATATCCAATAAAGGAAGACCTTAGCACGGTCCTCAAAGATAAGCATACGGTCGTGACGTTCCTGCTCGTTATGCTGTTATCGACACTGACCGTGAATACCTGGTCTTCGATATCAAGGGTATTTTTTGCCAACGTTGGCATCAGGGATTACTGGCTCGGCATTATGAGCGTAGTGGTAAGCATAGTCACGATCATCATTTATTATCTATTATCTAAAAGGAAGGTCACGTCCAGAAAGATGCTGGGGACGCTTGGCATATTGATATTCGGCGCAGAGCTTGTGCTGATTATCTTTACGTCCGACCCTCTGATAGTATTTATCCTCGAGGGCGTGGTAGGGACGGCGGGGATAGCGATGGTCGGGTTTGCGACACAGTCAATAATAAAGAATACGTTCAGAGAACGGATCTACATAGGGCGGCCTGTATTCGCGCTTGGCATGCATATAGCAAACTCTATCTGGTTCGCAGGCTGCGGTTATATAATCGCCATGTACGGCGGCTACGAGTCTATCGGCAGCATTTTAGGAATAGATGTGGACCAGTATGGCCTGCGCGTGATGCTGGTAATATTGGCCGGGCTGACCTTCATGTGGGCGTTATCCATGTGGAAATACGAGGGCAGGATGGTTGATGGTTGACCTGCTTTGAAATTTTTTATCTTTCCCAATATTTTTCTATTAATAAGTCAAATCCTTTAGAGATGGAACGTTCCGAATACCGCTTTATTGTGGACAGGATGCTGGGCAGGCTCATATCCTGGCTGAGGATCTTCGGATATGATACGAAAAGCGCTCTTGAGCTTGACCCGTCCCCCAAAGAGGATACGATGCTGATAGAGATTGCGCTTGGCGAAGGCAGGATACTTGTATCCCGGGACCGCGTGCTCGTGAACCGGGCTAAAAAAGCCGGCGTACAAGCCGTTTTAATGTATTCCGACGATGTGCGTGATCAGCTAGAGGCCCTTATGCAGCATTATGGCCTGGACATCGACCCGAATATGACAAGATGCACGGTATGTAACTCGACGCTGAGGGAAGCGGGGCCGTCTGACTTCGAGAATATTAAAAAGCATGAGGAAGTCCCTGAACATCTGTTAAAGAACGGCACATTGTTCTGGATATGCGACAGGTGCGGCAAGGTATACTGGCAGGGAAGCCACTGGCGAAATATATTGAGGACCGCCGAAGAGGTAAAGAATAATCATCAAAACATATAAGTATGAATTTAAGGGGGGATTATCCCCCATGTTTTTATGATAATTAATCAGTTTTTTTAAGGCTTTCCAGCTCCCTGTTCACGCGCAATGATTCCGTGTCAAGGAAAATTTTCAGCTTATTCAGTATCTTATACCTTCTTTCAGGATCAAGGCCATTCATTAGCGCCTTACCTTTCTTTGTAAGCAGCACAGTAAGATGGTCGGGGTTCACACGCTCAGCTTCGACAATAGAAGAAATAAAAGCGTTAATGAACGACTCAAAATCCTGTTCGCTCTCCTGGAGCAGCTTTAGGCCCTCTTCGGAGATCTGGTATACTTTCCGCGCTCTTTCCCCGTCTTTTTCTTCCCATGAAAAGATATACCCACTGGCTTCGAGACCATTCAGAAGTTTATAGATGGCAGAGTGGGATGGTTTCCATTTGCCCTGGGTATGTCTTTCAATATCCTGCATGAGCATGTATCCGTGCTTCGGTGAATTTCTCAGAAGCATGAGCACGAAATAGTTAAGGCTCGCCCTTGTCGGATTCTCGAAAAACGTAGGGACAGTCACGGACATAATATCAAATATATATTCTGTTAATTTATATTTTGCCAGCACATGTTTTGACGAAACATATATAAAATAATTTTTTTCACAGGTTTCGATCAAGTGATAACTCTTCTACCTTCTGGTATTTTTATTCGAATGCCTGCTAATTTACAAACTGTTCTTTTGACTGCTTAGTTATTACGAGCGATAGATTTATAAATGTGAGTGTGCTACTATGTAACATACTAGCACGGTGGTAAACATGAACGTTGGTAAACAGATCCGTATGGAAAGAATGAAGGATAGAAAAAGTGGAAATAGCCTTATCGTACCCCTTGACCACGGTATATCGATCGGTCCTGTAAAAGGCATATTCAGCCTTGCAGATACGATCGACAAGGCCGCTGAAGGCGGAGCGAACGCTGTATTAATGCAAAAGGGCATGGTCCCGTACGGCCACCGTGGCTACGGAAGGGATGTGGGGCTTATAGTGCACATGAGCGCCTCGACGTCACTGGGCCCGGACCCCAATAATAAAGTGCAGGTCTGCACGGTGGAGGAAGCGCTGAAGGCGGGAGCCGATGCAGTGAGCGTACATATCAACATTGGCAGCGAGACGGAAAGCGACCAGCTTGAGATACTGGCTTCGGTAGCGGAACGCTGTAGTTTCTGGGGTATGCCTCTTATCGCAATGATGTACCCGAGAGGGAATTCTATCAAGGACCCTCACAGCCCTGACGTCGTAGCGCATGCGGCGCGTGCAGGTGCGGAACTTGGCGCGGACATCATAAAGACAAATTACACCGGCGATATCGACACATTCAAAGATGTCGTAAAGGGGTGCCCTATTCCGATCATTATCGCGGGCGGCCCGAAGATCAACTCCGATCAAGACCTTCTTGTCATGATAGACGGGGCGATGGAAGCAGGCGCGAAGGGAGTTGCGATTGGCAGAAACATATTTCAACACGAATTTCCAACAAAGATAACGAGGGCCATATCCCGGATCGTACACGAGAACCGTTCTGCGGCTGAAGCCCTTGAGGAACTTAAATGAGCGACAATAAGCTTGTCTGGATCGACATATTCAACGACCCATGGGTCAAGGCAAAAGAGAAAGTGACCAACGCGCTGGAATCGGGAGCTTATGCCGTTCTCGTCCGGGGGGATAACATCCCGCGAGTAAGAGAACTTGGAAAGATAACGGCAGCGTCCAATACGGATGCCCCTGACATATTTGTTATCGGCATAGGTTCCGAAGGTGACGGCACTTTATTCTTACCGGACGACCTTGAGCGGTCGGAGGACATCGCCCGCATAAGGGAATTGAAGTCCAAGGGCCATATAGTGGCCGAATATGTACGTCTGGAAGGCAAGCAATATGAAAGGCTTGCAGCGATGGCCGGAAAGCTTTGCGACTACCTTATAGTCGAGGGGACCGACTGGAAGGTCATCCCGCTGGAAAACCTGATAGCCGAACTTAGCGGCTCGGACGTTAAGATCATAGCTAAGGCGAGGAACATAGACGAAGCTTCCGTTGCGCTGCAGACGCTGGAAAAAGGCGCAGACGGCGTATTACTGGAGGAAGAGGACCCCTCGAAGATAAGGGAGATAACCAGGGCGATATCGTCAAAGCAGGGAAGGATAGAATTAGTACCGGCGATGGTGACCGCTGTAAAGGATGCAGGTACCGGCGATCGTGTCTGCATAGACACCTGCTCGCTAATGGTGCCCGGCGAGGGTATGCTGATCGGCAACCAGTCAAGCGGATTATTCCTTATACAGTCCGAATCAGAGGAAGGCCCGTACGTGGCAGCCCGCCCGTTCCGGGTAAATGCCGGCGCAGTCCATGAATATTTACTGGTCGGCGAAAAAACGAGATACCTGTCAGAGCTATCTAGCGGGGACACTGCGCTGATCGTGGACAAGGACGGTAATGCGAGAAATGCTACAATCGGCAGGGTCAAGATAGAGCGCAGGCCGCTTCTTTATGTCGAGGCCGAAGTGGACGGCTCAAAAATCACTGCTATCCTTCAGAACGCGGAGACTATCAAACTGGTCGGGGCCGACGGCGGATCGATACCTGTGACACAGCTAAAGGAAGGCGATACGGTCATGGTCAGATTCGAGGCAGTGGCAAGGCATTTCGGCATGAAGATAGAGGAGACCATCATTGAAAAATGAAGTCTCCGTAACACTTATTTTTTTAGCCGTTAACATTAAAGCCTGTGTCTAAGAAAAAAGCTCTTGAAGATAGAAAAGCAAAAGAAAGGAAAAATAATTATTATAAGGCAGCCCTGGCTGTCTTTATCTTTATCGCGGCTATCGCCGTTATCTACTTTGCGTTTTTACAGGGTACGCAGGCTGAGTATAAGCTCTGGGAACTTGACGGCTCAGGACTGTTGAGATTCACTGAAAGGAGTATAGTCGATGCTAATACGACATTGCTTGGATCTACCGGAGATCACACCCTGGAAAAAGTGACCTATAAAAGCTTTGGCGAAAACGTGTACGCACTGCTAAGGATACCGGCTGACGTCTCAAAACTTCCTGTTGTAGTGATCTTACCGGCGGCCTCCATCAATAAGGAAAATGACGCAGCCATGGCATCTGCGTTATGCTCTATGGGATATGCGACGCTCACACTCGACGAAAGGGGAAATCAGGGAGAGACACCCGGACCTTTCGCGGGCGATCTTAACTCCGGATTTGATGCATACATTAACGGCGGGGATCCTGTCCAGTATCGACAGGTCTATGATGCTCTTGCCGGACTTGATTATATTAAGACCAGAAAGGATCTTGACGGTAGTAATGTCGCCATCATGGGAGAAAGTATGGGCGGCAGGTTCGCCATAATCGCAGGCGCTCTTGAGCCGCAGTTTAAAGCTGTTTATGTTGTCAGTTCAAGCGGCTATGGCAACAAAAAATATGACGACCCCGAAGTAAATGCTTTTATAGCATCGATAGAGCCGGCTAATTATTTATCGAGGCTATCTCCAGGGAAACTAATAATGTTCCACTTTAAGAATGACACGATAATACCTGCGGAAATGGGTAAAGAGCTATTTGACGCCGCGTCGGAGCCTAAGGCATTGTATTTATATGATGGCGATGTTCATGGATTGTATAATGATATGTTAGCGGATGACCTGCGCTATGAGCTAAAAGAAACATTTGGGAGATAGACTGATGGAATCATTGTTAAAAAACGCTAAAGAATACTTGATAAGATCTCAGAACCCTGACGGCTCATGGGGAAACGGCGATCCGTATATCTGCGCCCGCATACTGAACGCATTTTCCGAGGAAGACACTCCAAAAGACGTGCTGGATAAGGGCATAGGATACCTGGTAAGCTGCCAGCAAGACGACGGGCATTACGCCGGAAAGACAAATATGTTCACCGACGCAGCTAACACGGCATATCCCATTTTGGTCCTGAACAAGTACGCTTTCCATAAAGCCAGCAAATACATCAGCACCGCGCTCATCTGGCTCATAGAGAACCAGAACGAGGACGGCTCGTGGAGCGGCAGGAATAAGAATAAAAACCTGTATACGACGACTCTCTGTCTCAGGGCACTGCATTTTTACTATTTTTCGGGCATCGCGCGGTATAAGAAGGGTGTGGAATATTCTTTAGAGTACATTGAAAAGATGAACTTCTACCGTGAGCCCGTATCCCACGTATATTCGCCGATAGTGAACCTGAAAAAGATAGACAGGCTCGATAAAAAGACTGAAGAACGGTTCAAATCATACGCGACACGCCTGATACATACTTCTATAATGGGCGGACAGGTCGCCGATATCGCATACTTGCTCGGTACGCTAAAAGCTCTGGATGAAAAAGAGGATAGCGCCATAGCAGAGGAATGGCTGGTATCTGCGGTGAATGAGGATGGCGGATTTGGGAAAGATCTCTATTCGAAAAGTGATCCGGGTACAACGGCTCTTGTGATACTTGCTATAGGGAACGAGTTTTAATTTATTTATATAATTTTTTTACTGAGATCATAAAACATATATAAATATGTGAACTCTTTAGATTTTTCCAAATATCACAATTCATAAGGTAGTTAATATTATCGCGTTATCTGGAAGTTTTTTTTATCTGTCAGAAGTGTGCAAAGATAGCAACAGATAGTCCAATCTCATGAAAAAGTAACAATAAAAAGATAATGATAAATTATAACAATAAAACCTTTGAAAATCGTAGTAGCCCCGTTCGGATTCGAACCGAAGTCAAAGGATCCAGAGTCCCCTATGATTGACCGCTACACTACGGGGCTATTTTGCAACTCTAGTATATCATTCAAGCATATAAAAATTTCGCTCATTGCCGATTATTAGACACTTCGCGTATTATGGATATTAAAGCAATCGCTGAACGCTATATTAATAATTCATCTAATGCTTTGAAATGCATACACAAATATAGGGATACTACCGTTAAAATACCAAATAAATAAACGTAATCCTGATTATCTAACTTATTATCCATCTAACGTCTATTAATCTGGAATAAAATTCGGTAAAATTAATTATACTAATCATTTTATAAATTTTAATATGCAAGAGTCTTCTCTGGAGAAGCCGGACTGGCTTAAAATACGGCCCCCAAAGACCGATAAATTCCAGTATGTCAGGAACATCATCAATGAACTCGGCCTCAACACAATATGTACCAGCTCTAAATGTCCTAATTATTTCGAATGCTGGGATGGCGGGACTGTCACTTTCATGATACTCGGCAATGTCTGTACGCGGCATTGCAGGTTTTGCTCGGTAATTCACGGTAAGCGCGGAGAAAAAGTGGATCCCACAGAACCTGAAAGGCTTGCGGAAGCTGTCAAAAGACTTGGGCTGAACTATGCGGTCATCACATCAGTATCAAGGGATGACCTTGACGATCACGGCTCACAGCATTACGTAGACTGTATCAAGACCATAAGATCATCCTTGCCCGGTGTCAGGATAGAAGTAGTAATTCCTGATTTTGGGGGAAGGGCGGACCTGCTTTTAAAAGTCATAAATGCCGGACCGGATGTCATCACGCATAATCTGGAAACTGTCGAAAGCCTCACACCTGTCATAAGGGATAGAAGGGCCGGATATTACAAGTCTCTTGATTTGTTAAAGAACGTTAAGCGATTTGAGCCCGGGATCGTTACAAAATCATCTGTTCTGCTGGGGCTGGGCGAGAATATCGAAGAAATAAAAGAGACGATAAAACACCTGCATGAGTCACGGGTTAACATCCTTACGATGGGGCAGTATTTGAAGCCGGGCAAAGACTGTTATCCTGTCCAGACCTATGTCAGCCCCGATGTCTTCCAGTCATTAAAAGATTTTGCAGACTCTCTTGATTTTAGCTATGTCGCCTCCGGACCGTTCGTCAGGAGCTCTTACCGGTCTGCCGGGTACTTTTTTGAGGAGGTATTGAGAAAAGGCATAAGGGGGATGTGATCATTGGACGAGAAATATCTTTTTAACGTCAAAAAAGGTGAGACTCTTCACATCGTGGACCAGGACGGTACTTACGACCAGGATCTTGATCCGGGCATTCCTGAAGAAACTCTGTTAAAAATGTACCGTATGATGGTGCTTACAAGAACCTATGACGAAAAGGCGATCAAGCTGCAGCGAGCCGGAAGGATGGGCACGTACCCTCCGTGCAGCGGCCAGGAAGCTACACAGGCCGGGAGTGTCTTCGCATTAAAAAAGGATGACTGGCTTGTGCCTTCATACCGTGATATTTGCTCTATGATAACCCTCGGCATATCGATGAAAGACCTTTTTTTAGTCTGGATGGGCGACGATAACGGGAACAGGATACCAGAAGGTATCAACAGCCTCCCGATAAATATCGTCGTAGGGAGCCAGCTACTTCATGCGACGGGATTCGCGTGGGCCGCCAATATAAAAAAGGAAAACATCGCCGTTTTAACGTATGTTGGAGACGGAGGCACTTCAAGAGGCGATTTCCATACGTCGCTTAATTTTGCAGGGGTCTTCAATGTACCTGCAGTCTACATCATAGAAAATAATGGTTTTGCAATATCGACCAGGAATAAACAGGAAACACATGCAGAAACTCTCGCGCAAAAGGCCTTATCTTACGGTATCCGGGGTTGTCGTGTCGACGGCATGGATGTTATCGCAGTCTATGTAGCGGCAAAAGAAGCACTTGACCGGGCGAGAAAAAAGGAAGGGCCCACTCTTATCGAGTCATTATGTTACCGCTTCGGGCCGCACACCACTTCCGATAACCCTGATCTATACAGGACAAAGGAAGAGCTTGAAAAAATAATGTCAAAGACGGATCCTGTTGTCCGTTTTAAGAATTACCTTATCAAAAAAGGGATCTGGGACGACAAAAAAGAAAGTTCCCTTCAAGAAGAAGCTGGGGATCTGGTGAACAAGGCGGCAAAAGAAGCTGAAGAGACGCCGCCACCTAAATTTGAGGAGCTATTCGAGAACGTCTTCGGCAATATGCCTGACTATCTGCAGGATGAGATCGATCATTACAGGAAAGTCTCGGGAGGGGAATAAGATGCCGATGATGAACAACATACAGGCTGTGAATGACGCTTTAATGTATGAGATGGAGAAAGACAAGAGCGTCATGGTCCTGGGAGAGGATGTGGCGCAGATAGGAGGCGTATTCAGAGGCACAAGCGGCCTTCTTGATAAATTCGGCAGTGAACGCGTCGTCGACACTCCGCTATCGGAGAACGGCATAATCGGAACCTCCGTAGGCCTTGCATTGAACGGAATGAAGCCTGTGGCAGAGATACAGTTCTCCGGCTTTATTTATGCGGGCTATGATCAGCTCGTATCCCATGCGTCAAGGCTAAGGCAGCGGTCTATGGGACGCTTTCATGTTCCCCTGGTGGTGAGGATGCCGAACGGCGGAGGGGTCAGGGCGCTCGAACATCATAGCGAGAGCTATGAGACGATCTTCATTCATGTGCCCGGATTAAAAGTCGTGTATCCATGTACCCCTTCGGATGTGAAAGGACTATTAACATCTTCAATAAGGGATCCGGACCCTGTGGTGTTCCTTGAGCATATCAAACTATACAGGTCTTTCAGGGAAGAGGTCCCCGAAGGCGAATATACTGTGCCTATCGGGAAAGGAAGGATCGCCCGGAAAGGCAAGGACGTGACCATCGTGGCGTGGGGGGCTATGGTAAACGTCTCCCTTGAGGCTGCGAAAAAGCTGGAGCAGAATGATATCGAAGCGGAGGTCATCGACCTCAGGACATTGAAACCTCTCGATAAAGGCATCATACTGGATTCGGTCAAACGAACAGGCCGTGCCGTCATCGTGGAAGAATCTCAGAGGATATCGGGCTACGCTTCTTATCTGAGCGCTATCATAGGCGAACAATGCCTTCTTTATTTGAAGGCGCCTGTATCCAGGGTCTCTGGATATGACATAAAGTTCCCGCTTTACCGGCTTGAAGAGAAGTATCTTCCTGGCCCGGAAAGTGTCATTCATGCAGTTAATAATATCATGAGCTTCTAAAAGGCTGGTGTCGAAATGGCGTATGAGTTTAAACTACCTGATCTCGGGGAAGGTATCAGTACCGGAGAGATAAAAAAGTGGCATGTAAAGAAAGGCGATCCGATAGAAGAAGATGACACTCTTGTCGAGGTGGAGACGGATAAGGCAGTAGTGGAGCTTCCGGCACCGGTAAGCGGGACAGTCCAGGACATAAAGTTCTCCGAAGGCGACATGGTCAACGTAGGCTCTGTAATAGCCGTAATTGGGGAAAAGGCACCCGCCGAAAAAGAAAAAGCAGCTACGGAGCCTGAAAAAGAAGTTAAGAAAGAAGAGAAAAAACCTGAAGAGAAAAAGAAGCCCGAGGCAGCTCCGCCGTCACCGCCAAAGGCCGAGGCTAAAATGCCTGTATTAGCCACTCCTGCTACCAGGATGCTGGCTAAGGAATTGAAGGTCGATCTGGAGACTGTCGAAGGCACAGGTCCCGGCGGGCGGATAACTGACGGGGATGTTAAAAAGGCTGCAG
This sequence comes from Methanooceanicella nereidis, assembly GCF_021023085.1. Taxonomy (NCBI): domain Archaea; kingdom Methanobacteriati; phylum Methanobacteriota; class Methanomicrobia; order Methanocellales; family Methanocellaceae; genus Methanooceanicella; species Methanooceanicella nereidis. The sequence continues at coordinate 75,444 of NZ_PGCK01000007.1, forward strand.
GAAAAGCACCGGAAAAGCCGCCTGAGGCAGCTCCCACGGAAAAGGAAAAGATACCCCCGCCGGCACCGGCGATCACACCTGCTAAGGCCCCTGAAAAGCCGCCCGAGAAGGCCGAAGCTGTGCCAAAAGCAGTCCCTCCGGAAAAAGAAAAGCCTCCATTTAAGCCTGAGGTGGCAGAAAAAGAAGAACGGACCCCGCTTAGGGGCATACGGCGCACCATCTCCGAACACATGATGAAGACGTTCATGAACAGGGCGCAGGTGACGCTGATGGATGACGCCGACGTTACAGAGCTTTACCATATCAGGAATTATGTGAACAGTGTGATCGAAGGGGATGTAAAAGTCAGCTATCTTGCTTACACTATCAAAGCTGTCGTGGCAGCGTTACGTGCATATCCCATGCTGAACGCGAGCATAGACGATGAGAAGAATGAGATCGTGATCAAGCATTATTACAACATCGGGATAGCGGTCGAAACGCCTAGAGGCCTGATAGTCCCGGTCATTAAAGACGCGGATAAAAAGAGCATGATCGAAATATCAAAGGAGATAAAAGAGCTTGCAGAAACCGGCAGGGCCGGCAGCATAAGGGTAGATCAGATGAAGGGCGGTACCTTCACCATAGCGAACATAGGCAGCTATGGAGGGCTGTTCTCGACGCCGGTCATCAACTATCCCGAATCCGCCATACTCGAGATGCAGCAGATACGCGATACGCCCCGGGTCGTGAACGACGAGATATGCATTAGAAAAGTGATGAACCTCAGCCTGACCATAGACCACAGAATAGTCGATGGTGCGGACGGGCAGCTTTTCCTTAACTCTATAAAGCGTTTTCTCGAGGATCCTCAACTTCTATTCGTAGGGATGATCTGAATTGGTAGTCGGAGACATTGAGATAGGGACCGACGTTCTCGTTATCGGCGGCGGTCCGGCCGGATATACTGTCGCTGTGGAATGCGCCCGTTCCGAAATGGACGTTACGCTGGTGAACAACGGCGAACTTGGCGGATTATGCCTTCACAGGGGATGCATCCCGGTAAAAACGATAATGCATGCGCTTGACATTTCTGAAGAATGTAAAAAAGGGGCGCCTTTCGGCGTAGATGCGGGGAACGTCTCGGTTAAATTAAAAAATGTCTACGCCTGGAAGGACGATGTCATAGAAAAGCTGGAATCCCAGATAAAGTGCCTCTGCGATAGGTATGAAGTCCAGATGCTGGAAGGGTTCTGTTCATTCACGTCATCGAACACAGCGATGGTCCAGGGTAGCCGTGGCGAGCAAAGGATAAGGTTTAAACGCGCCGTCATTGCGACGGGCACAAGATATGAGGAGATCCCCGGATTGCCCTACGATGATAAAAGCATACTGAACCAGGATAGCCTTATCCGAAATAAGGACTTGCCCGACGAGGTCGTCATACTGGGCGGCGGATATGGCGGCACGACGATAGGCACGTTAGCCGTTAAACTGGGGATCAGCGTCAGGATCATACATTCTGGCGATAGTCTTTTCCCAGGGATAGATGACGATATTCTTTGTCCTGTGACTAAATGGTTGTGCGAAAACGGGGTGAAGATATATTCGGGTGACTGGTCTGTAGAAAAGAAAGATGATGTTATTTCTATAACGATAAATAAAAACGGCAATGATGATGTCATAAAAACAAAAAAAGTCATCGTTGCTACCGGAATGATCGGGAACACGGAAAAGCTCGGCCTTGAGAATACGGAGGTAAAAATTAACGATAAAGGCTTTATCGAGGTCGATGGCGATTTTCTTACCTCGGATCCGAATATCTATGCCATAGGGGATGCCAACAATAAGCCTTATAAGAACGCGAGCAAGGCGTTTCGCGAAGGAAAGTCTTTGGCCAGGATATTGAAAGGGGGTACGGGCTTTCCCGATTATCAGGTCATGCCCCTTACCTTATCAAGCGAGCCTAAGATATCATGCGCAGGGATGTCCGAAAAACAGGCAAAGGACGCAGGCATTGACATCCTGACCGGAATAAGCTGTTTTTCCTCGAATGGAAAAGCCGTATCATTAGGTAAGACTGATGGTTTCGTTAAAGTGATAGCTGAAAAGGGATCCCACAGGATACTCGGCGTACATATAGTCGGTCCTGCCGCGTTCGATATCGCCGACGAATCTTATCTGGCGATAGAGACGGGAGCGCGCCTTGAGGACATCGTTCTGACAGTCCATCCGCATCCTACTCTATGCGAGACACTGCAAGGGGCATGTGAAGCCGCATTGAAGAGATCAGATGGCTGGTAATATAGTTGATATATTGCGGCTTATCTGGAAAAGTTCCATGACCGGCTCACATATTTGGATATAAGCTCATTTACTCTCTGTATCTCTTCTTCATTTAAACGGCCAAAATAGTGTTCTTTTTCTTCCGTGAACCTGTGAAGCAAGGCATAGTAAAGTTCCTGCCCTGTCACATCACATATTTCACTTACGCTGGTGATACCGTCTTTAAAGGACTTTACAGGCTTATCGGATAATTTCAGCCCGGAAGGCTTCAGGACAGAGAACATTGTATCCCTGTCGGCTTTATACAGTATGGTGCCGTGCTGGGTGATCACGCCGTTCCTCCTCGTCTGCGCGCTTCCTGATATCTTTTTCCCATTGACAATGACATCGTTAATCGGCCTGAACTCCGAGCCTATGCCTATGTCCGATAATGCGGAAACGATATATGAACAGATCTGGCGGTATGACATGCCTATGTCTTTAGAAAAATACTCTTCCGGACATATCACGCTATAGGTGATCTCGCCTTCGCTGTCATGATATACGGCACCGCCTCCCGTCCTTCTTCTCACATATTCGATGCCCAGCCTCTCGCAGGTCCCTGTATCCACTTCGTCATTCATGCCCTGAAAACATCCTATGGATACAGCCGACGGATTCCATTTATAAAAGCGGATAGTAGGAGACGATGCTTTTTTTGATATGGATCCGGATATTGCCTCATCTATGGCCATGTTCTCAGCGGCCGTATGAGTTTCAAGACTTATTATTCTCCACAAGCAAAGCACCTATGTATAAACCTATGATCGACGGCCCGTCCACTCCCAGCAGCTGAATGCAGTTAACTTCAAGAGCTTCGGAAAGTATTTTTTCCATATCAGATCGCTTCTCATCGCCTTTAAGCGCGGATAGCGTCTCTTCGATGATCGAGATGCCTTCTTCAGGATAGATAAAAAAATCGCCGGTAATCAATACCTTATTTACCGGTCCTTTTGTGACCTCTAACCTGACGAATTTCCCGCCATTCACTTTTTTCTCTGCTACCGGCATTATCGTTCCTTTATGATCCGGTCTCGGTCGGATAACCTGCCTGCTTCCATTCCCTCAGGCCGCCTTTGTAATCCTTTACGTTCTTGAAACCCTGCTTTACTAATATCTTGGCGCCGCTTGTGCTTGAAGAGCAAACGAAGCTATCGCAATAAGTGATGATATTCTCGTCCTTATCCAGCATATTTCCGGCCTTTTTCTCCAGTTCATCCAGGGGCATAGACTGGGCTCCTTTAATATGCTCTTTTTGAAAATCCGCCCTGCTCCTTACGTCTAACAGGCGGACTTTTTCACCGTTATCCAGCGACCTTTTCAAATGCTCTATACCTATGGATTTTACGTGCTCCGAATACAGTATGACCACCATTTTAGATTATTTTACAGGCATTAATAAACTCATTTAAAAGAAATAGCGTATTTTTTTATGAATATCTCATGCGGTATCGCAAAAATCGGCTAATTGCCATACAGTTCTACCGCATTCCATACTCCTGTATTTTTAACCGATAATAGAGAAAAATTTTGGCTTAAAAGCCAAAAATATGCTAATAAGCTAAAAAATGAATAAATATATAATATTCATCATAATTATTGCCGGTAATAGTGTATCTAAAAAGTACGCTATTGGCAAGTGGGTAATGAGGAGGTAATAAAATGAAAAGATTGAGGGTAGTGTTGGTTCTTTCAGTGCTGCTTGCCTTTTTAAGTGTCGCGACCGCTCCCATGGTCTATGCAGCCATATCCGTGCCGGGTAAAGACACCGGATTGACCGTGTCAGGTAATATGCCTGACCTTGGGCTCAAAGAATCCTTTAAAAATCTTTTAGGATCTGGCGTAAAGAGCCCCCTGGACGCTAAAAAGGCTGCCGAGGAAGGCAAAATGAAGTCGGACAAAATTATTGAGAATACCAATCAGGCTATAGCTGCCGGAATGGAAAGGCCCTCGGGGAAATACCTTATGCCGCTTGAGAGCAGTGTAAGCCCTCCCGGTGTCAGCCTTATAAAAGACATTCCTGCCTTTAGCAGCACAAAGAGACCGGGTTCGGACCTCATCGGGCCGATGCCAAAGATCGAGAAAAAAGACATACTTTCTCAAATCGAGAACTTTAAAAAATAATGACGATGGGAGGCTGAAAACAACTTTGCGGAATTTCACCCAAAGTTGTTTTCGGTTCATGCCGTCTTTATACGGGCAGCATTATCAAGGCCAAGTTCCTTGATGGATATTTCCCTCATCTTGTACTTCTGTATCTTTCCTGTGACAGTCATGGGGAACTCGTCCACGAACTTGATGTAGCGCGGTATCTTGTAATGGGCGATCTTTCCGCGGCAGAACTCCTTGATCTCGTCTTCGGTAATCGCGATGCCGTTCTTGACCTTGACCCATGCCATAAGCTCTTCGCCGTATTTTACATCGGGAACGCCTATGACCTGGGCGTCGCTTATTTCCGGATGAGTGTATAAGAACTCCTCTACCTCTCTCGGGTATATGTTCTCTCCGCCCCTGATGACCATATCCTTGATACGGCCCGTGATCTTACAGTAATCCTCTTCGTCAAGTATTCCAAGGTCGCCGGTATGGATCCATCCGTCATCGTCGATGACCAGTCCGGTCGCATCAGGGTTTTTATAATAACCTCTCATGACGGCGTACCCTCTTGCGCATATCTCGCCCGGTTCTCCTCTCGGGACTATCTCACCGTTCTTGGGGTCCACGATCTTTAATTCTGTATATGGCATCGGCTTCCCGACGGTTGTGACTCTTTTCTCAAGAGAGTCATATACAGAGGACATTGTCAGGCCCGGAGACGTCTCGGTCTGGCCGTACACTATTACGATGTCGCTCATGTTCATCTGAGTGTTAACTCTCTTCATGACCTCTATCGGGCAGGGAGAGCCTGCCATTATGCCTGTCCTGAGCGTGCTGAGGTCAAATCTGGAGAATTCGGGATGCTCGAGCTCTGCGATGAACATCGTCGGTACACCGTGCACTGCCGTGCATCTCTCTTTCTCGATGGCCTCGAGCGTTTTTAGCGGGTCGAAATGTTCGGCCGGCAGGACCATCGTCGATCCATGCGTCATGGATGCGAGATTGGACAGCACCATGCCGAAGCAATGATAAAACGGTACCGGTATGCAGAGCCTGTCCTTTTCGGTGAATTTCATATAGTCGCCGATAAAGAAGCCGTTATTAAGAACGTTATGATGTGTCAGCACTACGCCTTTCGGGAAACCTGTAGTGCCTGAAGTATATTGTATGTTGATGGGCTCGTCAAAACTGAGCGTCCCCTGCGTCGCGCAAACTACGGCGTCAGGCATCTCGTCGCCCATCTTCATGACCTCGTCCCATGTGAACATGCCTTCCTTCTTTTCTCCGCGTATAAGCACTACGTTCTTAAGGAACGGCAGGTTCTCAGATACGATCTGCCCCGGCTTACAGTTCTTTGCTTCCGGGCACACCTCGTAGAACATTTTGATATAATCCGATGTCTTAAAGCTATCAATGAGTATGAGAGTCTGCGTCTCGGACTGCTGAAGTACGTATTCCAGCTCATGTGTCCTGTATGCGGGATTGATATTGACCATTATGACGCCTATCTTTGCCGTCGCGAACTGGGTCACGACCCATTCGGCAATGTTCGTGGCCCATATGGCTACACGGTCGCCTTTCTTTATGCCTAAGCTTAATAATCCCTTGGCAGCACGACAAACCTCTCTTTGTAGCTCACCATAGGTATACCTGGTGCCCTGGTGCAGCGATACAATCGCATCATTATCGGGATACTTTTCTGCGATATCATCGAACATATCGCAGATGGTCTTGCCTATTAAAGACTTATCATACCCCATATGTGCATAGCTTAGGGATCTTCCTTTTGGCATATTTATCCATCCTTTAGTACGGGCAAGATATCCATTAATGCATAAATAACTTACTTAATGAATATCTTTGTTCATTGAGCACTTTCTTTGTAATCTACTGTTCAGCATTCGATTGCTTTACCTTTAAACACTGGCATAGTGTGCCAATATGTGGCAATGTATGAGTGGTTTTACCACTATTTAAGCTTACCCCTGAAAATGTGAATATTTGGGTCGTTTAAGAATCGTATATATATTCACAGGTGGGCGCCATAATCTATGAAATTGGATGGACTTAAATATATTTCGGTCGTAACACAAAAACATGAATAATTATTTATTGATATTATAACTATTAATTATTAACAACTTAATAAATTCTACTAATTTTCAATTATATATTTATCTACCATGCGCTGTGTCAGCCTAACGCACGGAATGATTTAAATATCGGTTCTATACTCACACTAATAGGTGAATCCGCAATGCATACACATGACAAAAAATACTGGAATAAAGAACAGGAAACTATGCGGCCCGAAGACAGGGAAAAAAAGATACTGAAACAAATGAAGCATCAACTGGACTATGTGTATAACAATATTCCATTTTACAGAAAACTATACGATTCAAAAGGGTTTAAACCGGAAATGGTCAAGTCCCTGAAAGACTTTACCGAAAAGGTGCCCATCATCAAGAAGAGCATGCTAAGGGAGAGCCAGGCACACTATCCGCCATACGGGGATTACTGGGGCAACACTGACGTATACAGGATACACGGCTCATCAGGTACGACCGGGACCCCGACATTATATTCGATATCTAAAAAGGACTGGGATTACATCGCTGAAGTTCAGGCCATGTGCTATTACAGCACGGGTATCAGGGCACATGATACCGTCCAGGTATCCATGTTATTAAGCTTATTCATGGGCGGCTGGGGAGCCATCCTGGCAGGCGAAAGGATCGGCGCCAGGACATTCCCGATAGGCGCGGGCAATACGGAACAGCAGGTGACCCTTATGAAGATACTAAAGCCGACGGTGCTTACCTGCACTCCTACCTATGCGATCCACATGGGCATGGTAGCGCAAGAAATGGGTATAGACCCCCGCTCGTTAGGATTGAAGAAAGGTATTTTCCTGGGTGAGCCGGGAGCAGGCATACCGAGCATTAAACGCAAGATCGAGGACTTATGGGACATTAAATCATATGACTGCGGATCCACCTCTGAGATGACCCCGTGGGCCACGAACTGCGAATGCGAGGAACAGGCAGGTATGCATTGCTATACGGATGAGATATACACTGAAATAGTAGACGTGAACGACCCCTATAAAGGAATGGCATATGGCGAAGAAGGGGCCCTTATCTACACATCCCTGTACAGGGAGTCACAGCCGATGATCAGGTTCTGGTCGGGGGACAAGTCTGTCCTTACTGACGAGCAGTGTAATTGTGGCAGGACTTACCCGAGAATGCCCAGGGGTATTTTCGGCAGGCTTGACGATATGCTCATCATAAGGGGCGTCAACACTTTCCCGAGCGCTATCGAGGAAGCGATCAGGCAGTGTAAGGATGTCGGCGCTGAATTCCAGATAATCGTCACAAGGCCGAAAGACATGGATGTCGTGGCGCTTCAGGTCGAGCACCGGGACGGGCTTTTCGAGGGCAGGTCCGGTAATGAGATAGAGCGTATGAAGCAAAGCCTGATGAGGGAGATAGCCCATAACGTCAAGGCTAACTGCGGCATTAATATCTCCGTCGAGATCGTAGGCCCGCACACGCTGCCGGTCGCACAGGTCAAGGCCAAGCGTGTCGTCGATAAAAGAAGCGGTGTTTGGAGCTGAGCTCAGCAGCGTCCAAACACTTTTTGTGTTTTTTATTATACCTGTTCAGCAAACTTTTTGGTCTTTTTACCTTACAATGGCAATGCCTTTGCCGCCGTAGCCGCCGTAGCCGCCGTAGCCTCCATAGCTCTTATAGCCGGAATAGCCAAATGGGGATCCATAGCTGCCATATCCGTATCCGTAGCCATATGGCTTGTAGCCGCCATAATATCCGCCATAGCTGCCATAGCCGGGACTGCCGTAGCCTATGCCGCCATAGCCGAGTCCGCCATAGCTGCCATAGCCGAGTCCGCCATATCCGCCATAGCCCAGGGAACTGCCGGTATACCCGCCTTTGAATCCAGAATAGCTTCCGTATCCGCTGCTATATGAAAAAGCAGAAGCGGTGGTCGCTATCACACCGATACAAACTGCGAATATGATCAGCAGTGTAATAATTGCTCCAATACCTCTAACGCTCATTTTTAAACACCAAAAGTAAATAAATACCGTTCATGTAAAACTTGACTCTTATTAAGGATTACCAATTGTATGTTTCGTCAATTATTGTTCGAATCGAGGCGTAAAAATTTGCGGAAATTACAACATTCGCACAATAGTCTTGTGTACAAACATGTTCGTTATGGTATAACTTATTACGTCACTGTTCTATTGTTTAGTAATTATGCACCTTTTTTAATCGTAGAATATACAAAAATAAATGCTTAACAAATAAGCGCTTTTATCTTTTGGAATGTTCTAAACGATTTCCTTTTAATGATCTACGGGCCCGTTAAGAATTTTTTGTATTTCGTGTTTTTTTGAAATTAGTGGTGTGTCCCGATAATTCTTGGTATTATAATATCTCTTTTTCACCATAAAATGCACAAAGGCGAACAAGGAACACCAAACTGCCAACCACGAAGCGCACAAAGGCGAACAAGGTACACAAATTTTTTTAGTATGCGATAACCTTCTGAAAAATTCCTTTGTGTTCCTTGTTCGCCTTTGTGCGCTTTGTGTTGAAAAAGTAGTGTACCTTCGTCGTCTTTGTGATAGACTTGATAAAAAATGAACTTAGATTAAGAGCTTAAGGGATAGAGCAACTAGTGTTTACCTGTGCCCTAAAAATTATCCGAATAAAAATTTCACTAAAAAAGCAGATGGCCTAAAATAATAAAAAAAGTATATGGAAGGGATCACTCCCTTTCCATCTTAATGGATTTTGTCGGGCATTCGTTGGCGCAGATGCCGCATCCCTTGCAATACTCGTAGTCTATCTCGAGTTCCTTATCGATACAGGCTTCAGGGCAATACAGGATACAAAGCCCGCATTTTTTACATGATTCCTTCTCGATCACCGGCTTGAACGTTCTCCATGTGCCCGTCTTGCCAGCCGCACCGTTAACAGGTTTTGAAGCCGGTGTTATCGGCATATCACTTTTCTCCGTAGCCGTACTGCCGGGCTTATTTTCTGTCTCTGCCATTTTTTTGCTTTTAACCGATCCGTTCATACGACCACCTTCTCATATGCCGCCTTTGCAGCCTGGACGTTTCTTTCGTCGTCGAATGTCTCTTTGATGGCGGCAAGTGCAGACTCAAGTTTAATGACTCCCAGTTTGGCCATAGCTCCAAGTATGGGCGTGTTCAGTATGGGATTACCCGATAACACGAGCCCGAGCGACAGCGCGATGTCCGTGACGTTCACGGTCGCAACATTGAAGTTGCCTTTTGGAAGTTTATCAATGTCCTTAGTATTAACGACCAGGAGGCCTCCCGGTTTTAATCCCTGTGTGACGTCGACGAGGTCCATGATGGAATCATCGAGTACGATGACTATGTCAGGATTATAGATCTGGCTGGATATCTTGATCTCATCGTCCGATATTCTTGTAAAGGACATAACAGGCGCTCCTCTGCGTTCAGCGCCGTAGAGCGGGAATGCCGTGCTCTGCTTGCCCTCTATAAAAGCGGCCTGTGCAAGAAGCTTTGAAGCTGTAACGCCTCCCTGCCCCCCTCTTGAATGTATGCGTATTTCCAGCATTAATCCACCCCCAGCCAGAATTCTCCTTCGTCCTTTGATTTTCTTACTATGTCGGCTATAGTGTTATAGCTAACATCCTGGCCTCCCAGGCCTGCGATGACATTATAGATCGGCACATCGTTCCTCATCCTGATCTCCTGTGCCAGAATTCCGCCCGCGCCGAATGAGTAATCCCTGTCAAACACTATGACTTTCTTGCCGTCGAGGTCAAGTTTCGGGAAAGGCCTGAACTGGCGGATGCGGATCGATCCCGCCTTTATACCTTCTTTTCTTAAAAGGTCGACAGCGACTTCAGTCTCTCTGGCGAGCGTGCCCATTCCCAGGATGACTATCTCGGCGTCGTCAGTACGATATTCCATGACCGGCCCGTACTGCCTTCCAAAGCGCTCGGCAAACTCCTTCTCAATACTTCTGGCTTCTTTATCCGCTCTTTGCATGGCGGTATGGATCATGTGCCTGAACTTGTAGTAGTCGGCAGGCGTTGTAAGGTTGCCGTAAGTCACCGGGTCATCCGTGTTCAGCGCGTGAGGCATGTCTATAGGGGGTATAAAGTCGCCTGTGTCCGTAATATCAAGCGGCTGTATAGAATGGCTTAAAATAAAACCGTCGAGGTTCACCATCGCAGGGAGGTATACTTTCTCGGCCAGCTTATAGGACATCAGCACCGTATCATAGACTTCCTGCACCGTTGCCGCATAGAACTGCATCCATCCCGTATCTCTCTGTGACAGCGCGTCGGTGTGCTCTGCCCATATGTTCCAGGCCGGGCCGACCGCACGGTTGATGTTGGCCATTACTATGGGCAGCCTTGCGCCTGCGGCCCAGTGGATCATCTCGTGCATGTATAATAATCCGTGGCTCGACGTTGCCGTGAACGCTCTTGCGCCGGATGCCGAGGCCCCTATGCATGCCGCAAGGGCGGAATGCTCGCTTTCGACGCGGATATATGCGCATTTCATCGTGTTCTTCTCGACCATTGAAGCGATGGTCTCTACTACTTCGGTCTGGGGCGTTATGGGGTACGCAGCGACAACTTCAACGTCCGACTCTTTTACCGCCAGCGCGACTGCCTGGTTACCTGTGGACATCTTTTTCATCAGACCATCTCCTTTATCCTGGCGATGCCTTCTTCGACCTCTGACCTGATAGCATCAATGTTAGCTCCTTTGAACCTGCCCTGTGACTTTATATAGTCATCTATCGGAGCAGGCTTCTTTAATGCAGCCACTGTGGGCGGGTTAAGCTTGATCTTACCGTCCTCGTACTCGTAGAGGAACCACATGCCTGTCTTGACCGCCATCTTACCCAGCTCTATGGATCTCTCCGTCGGGTATCTCCAGCCTGACGGGCACGGGCAGTGAATATGAATGAACTTGGTCCCTTCTATGGACAGGGCTTTTTGCACCTTCTTATAGATGTCTTTCGGATATGCCGAAGACGCTGTGGCCATATAGACCGGCCTGTGAGCCATTACTATGAAATCAATATCTTTCTTAGAGTCTTTTCTGCCGGTAGGTGTCGTGGTCGTTATAGCGCCTTTTGGCGTCGATCCGCTTTTCTGCATGCCTGTGTTTGAATAAGCCTCGTTATCGTAACAAACGTAAAGAATATTCGCATTTCGCTCTATGGCGCCGGATAACGCCTGTATACCGATGTCGACAGTTCCTCCGTCACCTGCGAAAACTATGATATTTTTGCCCTTGTTCCTCTCCGCCGAAGCTATACCGTCAGCGGTCGCGGCCGCAGCGGCGAACGCGATATTAAGGACTGGTACTCCGTATGCTGATTTCGGGTACGGCCCCTGGCAAACTGTAGAACAGCATGCCGGGTTGACTATCATTGAGTTCGGTCCGGCAGCCTTTAATATGTATCTCAGTGCCAGCATGGCAGTACAGCCAGCGCATGCCGTATTGCCTTTATAGAGATATTCTTCCTCCGGGATGTCATCTAGCATTTTACTCCACCTTGTGGTCCGTAATTATTTATCATTTAAAACTGTTTAGGTTCTATAGTATTGACTACACTTATTTAAATCCTTATGGTATAAGCTAGCATGTGTCTAAGTGATTATTATCCGATATAAAAGATCTCAAGCTTATATTAACGCATATTTTAGACAATAATTATTTTTAAAAGCTTACTATATAGTAAGGAAATATATTTATTTGATTAAACTATAAGGGAATATTATGGTATTAGAACATATAAACATTATTTTTTTGGCGCTATATGTTCTAGGCATGATCTATGCAGTCTACGTGTTTTGCATGATCATAAATCTCAGGAACCGTTCTGATAAAACATGATATCGTAAGGTCATCCCATAAGAAAATAACCTTCCTTAAAGCCTCCCTTTTCACGGCGCTTCATATCTTTTATCCGCTCTATCTCATTTATATCCAGCGAATAGTTCTCCATTATCGCATCCAGGACCTCAAGCACGTCGGCAAGTTCCTCTTTTATGTTCTCCGCATCCTTCAGTTCGATTGCCTCTTCCACAAGTTTTTCTTTCAGCGCTTTTTTTAATCCAGGTCCATCCAATCGTTTTACATGCGGCGATTTTCCAGATGCGCGCATTATTTCCGGTATCCTGTCCCTTACTAATTTATTCATTATTAGACATCTTCGTGTTTTTCGTATATCTAGATTAAGGGGTAGTGTATAGAATGGTAACAAGGAAATAATATATTTTATTTATTATAAAAGTAATATTACATATGGGAATTCTATGTCAAAATTTGTTATTGTATATCTAAGCACTTCCGGTAATACGAAAATGATGGCGGAGGCTATAGCAGAGGGAGCGAGATCGAGAGGTCTTGACGCGGATGCGATAAGCTTCTATGACGTTGACGTTGATACATTAAAGAACGCCGATGCTGTCGGGCTGGGCTGCTCAACGTTCTGGTATAAGATGCATGATGCCATGGAAAGGTTCCTTGATAAGCTTAGCAAAGAGCATCTCGAGGGGAAAGTGGGAGTATCCTTTGGCTCATATGGGTGGAGCGGAGAGGCGCCAGTCCAGATCGCGACCAGGATGAGAGAGATGGGGATGCATGTCCTTGACCCCGTATTACGCATCATGTACACGCCGAATGAAAAGGATCTCGAAGAATGTAAACGGCTTGGTAAGGATGTGGCCATGGAGCTAAAAAAGCATAAACCATCCGAAATGGCAGTGACTTGATAAAAAAATACAAATAGGAAGTACGTGGATATTAATCTATCTTAATTTGTTAAAGGAGGTTTATTTTTTGTTCCCCAATAAAAAAGTACAGACACTTATAGGTCAAAAGATCCAGGTAGAAATGAAAGGTGAAAAGAATATTCTGGAGGGTACGCTGATCAGCGCCGACGATTATTTGAACCTTCACCTTATCGACACTACGGAGATCTCCAACGGTGAACGCTTAAGGAGCCTTGGATCAGTCGTTTTAAGAGGAAATAATATAATCTTGTTAAACCCTGTAAAAGAGCAGCTTAGTTAGATCCTGTAAAGGAGTAATCTGAGTTTGAATGCGAATCTAGAAGAAAAAGCACTTGACCTCGTAAGGTCTAGTGAAAAAGGCGTTCTACAAAGCGACCTATGGAAGGATCTTGGCATTGATAGCAGAAAATGCTCGCGGATCGTAGCGAAGCTTGAAGCCGATGGTAAGATAAAAAGGGTATGGGAGACTATCAACGGCACAAGGACATATAGGCTGACCTATATACCCCAGAAAATGGAAGAGCCTGTAAAGGAGTATAGGTTCGATCTCGTGATGGCCGAAGATGAAGTAGCCCCATGCATAGGATGTACGTATGAATGTGAGCCAGATTACTGTCCTGATCTGGGTAACTGGATAGAACTTCTCGCCAAGGAAGAGGCAGCCAGGAATAAGTCATAAGCCTGGCAATATTTTTATTTTTATAGTCCGATGCCCATTAGATATTTGATCCTTTTATTATTCTATGGGCAATATTCCTGTAAATAAGAATTATTACAACCAGTAATGAAGCTGAGTGATGTATCCCTTTAATTCATTAGTTTATATTATCATTGTCGAATAAGATGGTGACGTGATATATTGTATGTGGAAATGCATTACCCTAATGTACTGCTTTCAAGATAACTATCCTTGAAACCCTGTCCGGCAATAAACATTCGAATATACTGTATAGAGCACTTAGACTTTAAAAATAGCATGAGCGATTTTAATATCTCTCTTAAAGATTATTCTAGCTCATTCCTTATTTTTACTTTTTAATATCATGTTCAGCTGGTTCATCTCATTCTCGAAGCCGAACGTATCGCTGATGCTCTTGATCCTGGACGCGGAGGTGATCAATAGCGCGAATGCCAGTAATGACATTATCACTATCGATAAGAGCAATACTTCGTCGACTATCAGGGACGAGAATAACACCATCACCATCTGAAGGACCAGAATGAAGACGGCGAAGTAAAGTATTGACTTAAAAATATCTTTGATGACACCGTCGGATAAAGGCCTGATTGATTTGAACATTATCACGATGGCCGATAACAATATCATCGTTGTGAACAGCCTCAGGAAGATCAACATTTCATACGGGATCATGATACATCAAACCCCACTTCAACGCTCTTACAATACATGTTATATGCTACATAAAGAAGTGTCAGGTTCGCGACAAGCGCCATTAAGATCGAAAAGAGATCGATGATGTCTATGCTTATGTATTTTTCAAGTTCACTGCCTAAGGATATGAACCAGAGGTCGAGGAACGTCAGAGTAAATACGACGACCATGCCCAGGATGTTCGTGATCAGGTTTCTCGTGAAATCGTCTTTTATGATGAATTTTGCTTTATAATATCTTGATAGATTGTAAATAAAAAGGAATACAAGTACGACATCAAGTATGAATGAAATGAGCACTACTAAATTTACATTTTCAATCAAGAAATTACCATCCTGATACAATCGGACTAATTATTTGTATGAATTTTACAAATGTTAGTAGAAATAATAGATATATAAATTTATACTACCTTAGTGTATGTACAATTTATACAAATTTTTCCTTAAAATAACTTGTAATCTTTCCTGTTCAATGCAGGTATCTTGCCATTTTCCATTTTTTTCTTCCATTGCGCCGCCCATTCTTCCGGGGCATCCCTGCTTATCCCGCCATGGTCCGTGATCCTTTGCCTTATGCGTACCAGGACCGGAGTATTTATCGCAACTCCCGATACTATGGCCTCGCCTTTTGACAGTGCGGGAAGGTCGTTCAATATTTCGCTGCTCATACTCTCGATGCTTGACGCTATCTGGTTCTGGTCAACCGGGTTGATGATCTTCATCGTGACCTGTGTCATGCATTGCGATAGCGAGTCGCTGTCAAGTTTTGAAGGCCTCTGTGAGACCATGCATACGCCAATGCCGAATTTACGGCCTTCGGATAGTATCGTCTTAAGTATCGACTTTGATTTCGCCTCTCCGTTCTGCGGAGCGAACCTGTGGGCTTCTTCGAGTACGACGAACACAGGATATGGAAGGTATTTTTCCTTCTCTTTGCCTTCTTCGTAATGCTGGTTCACTGTGCCTTCTCTCGCGTCGAACAGCCTGCGAAGCAGCACCGATGTTATCAGCTGCTGCTCCCCCTGGCCAAGGCCGCTGACGTCAAGTATGGATAATTGCCCGACGTTAAATAGCTCCTGAAGAGGGGTATGCTGGTAATCGTCAAAAATGGAGCTTCTCATCGCCCTTTCGAATCTCCATATTATTCCCTTTATCGTGGACTCGTTCGTGCTGTCTGCCAGCATCTCGATCTCGCGTTTAAGGTCTGTCTTTTTAAAGTTCCTGTTATCAGGCAGGTTGTAGTATGCCTTTACGAAAAAAGCCTCCATTTTTTCTGTAAGGCCTAGCATACCTAAAAAGTCCTCAATGTCAAGCTCGCTTACCTTCAGCCTGATATTATTTTTCCTGAATATCTTTACTGACGGCCGGTAATCATCCTGCCTGAACTCCTGCGAGTTTTGCATACCTGAAAGGGTCGTATACTCTCCGTGAGGGTCGACTACCATCACTGCCGCTCTGTTGTCCGGCTTCATCAGCTCTTCCAGGATGACGCCTACGGTATAGCTTTTACCGCTCCCGGTGGCCGCTATGACGCTTAAATGCTGGCTTACGACGTCCTTAACGCTGATCGCGACCGGCACGTCTGAGCCCGGAATGGTCCCGATGAACGCCGAGCCTTTTGATCCGTACCCTATCTTGCAAATGTCCTTTAGTGAGTTATTATCTGCAGGATATATCGATTCGCCGCTATCCGGCATAGTGCGCGGATGCCTGAACTCTTTGAAAGCCTCGTTAAAATAACCTATGACAGATGCCGTTATAAGGTATTTGCTATAGTCGTCGGCATCCATCCCGCTAAACTCCAGTATTTGCGCGGGGCTGATATCGCTGTTCATAATGAACTCGTCAGGGTATGTCCTCAGCGATCTCGCATAGTTTACCCTGCATAGCACCGGGCGTTCATTATCCACCCATCTATCCCTGTATATGACAAAATCGCCTGACTTTAGTTTTATGGATGAGATGAAGTTAACGTCGTTCTCTTCAACGTCGCGTACGATGCCTATGGGTTTCATTTTTGGTTCTCCGTATGCTTTTTTAACGCCTTTAGGAGCGGTAGGCATTCAGGCATTGCACATGCCACCCTGTCGATCGCCCCGGTAACAATTTCGGGGTCCATACTGGTTGATAATTTCCTGTAGTAAGAAAATGTGGGCTTTCCGTCCCCTGAAGTATGGAATGCCCTGATCTCCGCGGTCTCCATGATCCTGACAGGATCGTTGATCCTCGGGGCAAAGACAAGGCTGTGGCTGGCATTTCCTTCCTGTATGTTGCCTATGCCTTTTATTAAAAGGTAAGAGTTCCTGTAATCGCTTGTGTAAGGTATGAAAATATCCTGTTTGTCGCCCGCCATAAATGGCAGGTAGTCTTCTTTAACGCTGTGCAGAACATCCGTAACGATCCCTATGATCTCTCCGTCATCCGAACTTACGGAAACGTATGTGCCTGCCGTAACTTTCGAGACCGGGATATATCCTTCGTCGGTGTCCACCGGCACCTTCACCACATAGTCAGAGAACGACTTGACCTGTACGACCGAACCTACCTTCATCGCTTCATCCCCAGTTGCTTATTAAATTCTTTAGCGCTTCTATATAACCTTATATCATTCTGTGCCGCGAACGATTCCAGCATGCCATTGAATAGCTCGTTCTCGCTCTGGCTGATTTTCGCGAATTCATGTGCCCTGTGGATGATGTCCGGGTATCCGGGGCGTATTATGGATTCGGCCCGTACGATGTCTGCTATACTGTCGGTCAGCCCTTCCCTGCAGCACCATTCGGGGATCTCGACCTTCGACGGAAGCTCTCCGCTTGTCTGTAAGTAGAAGAATGCCACGGAATTACGGTATTCTCCGTAACGGTCAAGGACTGATAGATTATCTTTCCCGGACCTGTCATCACGGTCCGATAAAAACACCCGCGTCCTGTCACCCCACTCCAGCACACGTTTGATGAGGTGAACGTCTTTTAGATACGGGTTATATTGCAGCCGGAAATATTTCTGCATGAACGTGACGATATCCCTGTTCAGCGACAGGTCGGTGAACGCTGCCACTGGTGTCCGCGTCTTTTCGGAAGTATCGAGCACTTTCACCATTGCGCTGATATATCTCTCTCGCAGCCTTTCATCGACCTGGTTGATAAAAGAAAGAACGATCGAGCCGTCCAGAAAGATCAGCGAGCCCGGCTCCGATGTCATGAACTCTGCTATGCGCTCGCATTCGAGCTCGAACCGCTTTAGAGATACGGGTGCCTGCGAATAGGAAAAGTTACTGCCGAGCTTCTCAAAATCGCCCGGAACAACTATCGACATTATTGAGGACAGGTCATAGGCTCCTCCGTCCTTATGCCTGTTCACGACCATGCATGCCTGTGCCAGACCTATCGATATTGATATCTCTCTTGAAGGGAATATCTGGCTGCCGTCGACCGCCGCCACCGCTTTACCCTTAAGAATGCTTAGCGCCCAGTCGGTTGCCTGCTTCCTGTTCTGGAATCTGTTTTCGGACTTCCTTACGAACGGCCCTTCCTCATAGACCCTGCAACCGGAATAACGCGGGAGCCTATCGTTTGCGGACCTGTCGATGTTATCTAGCATCGGAAGCTTATCATAATAATCTTTACTTGCGGACGATATTTCATGTTCCAGCCCGATGATATCATCTTTCCTTAAAAAAAGCTCACGGGAAAGCAGCTTAATGTCAAGCGTCAGGCATTCCCCCTGACCCTGCTTTCACCGTCTATCTTTTCTATCTCTATGACTTTCTCCAGGTTCGAATTGAACGTATCGTCATGCGAAATGATGAACATCTGCGGGAAATCCTTAATGCGCATTATCTCCTGCGCAAGGTTCTGCCTGCGGTTCTCGTCCATGTTCTGTGTCGGCTCGTCCAGGAATACTACGTCGCTGTTGGTGAGTATCTTCAGGATGGCAAGCCTGACGGCCAGCGCCGCGCTCATCTGCTCCCCTCCGGAAAGCTGTTTAAAGACCTTCTCCCGCCCATCCTCGATAAGCGCGATCTCATAGTCATCCTTCCATCTTATCTCTACGCTATGGTCCCCGGCTATTTCGCAATACATCCTGGTCGCTTCTTTTGAGATCAGTTCTATGTAAACCTTAATGATCTCGGGCCCGGCTTCCTTGATAACGCTTCTGACGATATCTATGAACCTCAGGTATTCGACCTCGACGGAACATTTATCCTTCATATCGTCGATCTTTTTGAGATATCCTTCGATCCTCGTTATCTCGGCATTTATCGCTTCAAGCCTTTTGTTCATCGACTCTATCATGGATGATATTGATGCTATCGATGCGGTCAAGGTATCGTATGCCGTCTT
The DNA here is from genome assembly GCF_021023085.1 of Methanooceanicella nereidis. Classification (NCBI taxonomy): domain Archaea; kingdom Methanobacteriati; phylum Methanobacteriota; class Methanomicrobia; order Methanocellales; family Methanocellaceae; genus Methanooceanicella; species Methanooceanicella nereidis. The sequence goes on from NZ_PGCK01000007.1 coordinate 94,436, forward strand.
TAGCCCGTTATGGACGTCACGGTCATAAGAGCCTTTCTTTGACTCAAGCGTGACATTTATCACTGCAAGGTCTTTTTCATACTTTTCTACCATGGCCTGTGCCGATGTTACGGCTTTTTGCCATTCTTTCTTTGCGCCGGCCTGCTTGATGTTCTGCTGGTATTCTTCGTATGCCGGCTTCAGGTCCCTTAGCTCATCGTTGATCCTCTTCAGCAAAGCATCGACTTCTTCATAGCCTGATAGTGTGGTTCTTATCTCCTCTATCTGCGATCTTACCGAAGCGATGTCAGCAGAGCATTTTTCCCTTTCCTGGAGGATCCTGTCTCGCTTTTTGACGGAATCCTGCATTATTCCGAGCTTTAATCTCGGATCGCCAAGCTCCTTGATCCTTGTGATGATGTCAAGGACTTTATCCTCGAGCGCGGACTTTTCGGAATCCGTCTGCTCTATCATCTTATTGAAATAGCTGGAAAAATCGGATACGGACTTACATTCCACGTCTATAAGTATGGGGCATATGTTCCCTTTATTGTTTTTAAGCGAGCTCATCCTTTCACGAGTCCGCGAGGCCTCTATCTTTTTAGCCGCGATCATCGACATTAACTGGTTCTTTTCTTCTTCCAGCTTTTCCTGCTCTTTCACCGCCGGCCGGATATCTTCCATATCTTTCTCGGAGCGCTCGATCTCCTTAAGGTTATTATCATGCTCAGACAGGCGCCTTTGAAGCTCTTCAGCCCGTGCGTCAAGCGACTTCTGCTTCAGCAATAGTTCGTATTTTTCATTTTTTCTTTTATCGAGGGTTTCTTTCTCTTCCAGCTTAGCCTTATAAAGGTCATACTTATCCTTGTTTTCAATGACTTTTCTTTCCGCGGCCTCGCAAACTTCCATCTGGGAAAGCGACCTCGAGAGAAGCATTTTACTGTTCTTGATCTCTGTGTCTATGACTTTTGATCCGCTCTCCAGCTCTCCTATTTCCTTCTCGATCGTATCCATTCTATTTTTCTTATCTTTAATATCGGCAAGCTCTAACTTTTTCGATTCAAGCCCGGTCTCGTTTATCTTTAATCCGTCGATTATCGTAGCTTTTTCTTCCGTCAGCTTATCCAGTATCGACACTTTCCCTTCAAGAAAGCTGATCTCCTTCTCCATCGATTCTATCCTTTCTTTGACCGAATTTTTTACCGGCAGGAGGTTCTTATGGGCAAGATTATATTCATCGATACGCAGCAGCGGGTCGAATATTGCCTTTCGCTTACTGGCGCTCTCAAGGAATTCCGAGACGAAAGTGCCCTGTAATACGCCGACGGCATTGTCAAAAAGCGACCTTAGCTGGTTAATGTCAAGCACCTTGTAACCGAGGATCTCGCATAGCTTATCGCCTACCTCGTCTTTACCATCTACTTTCATGCCGAAACTGTCCACTATATAATAAGACTGGGTAGAGCCGCATTTTCTGACGACCGTGTAGTCCATTCCGTCAGCGCCTGTTATGTTTACGGCAATATCTCCGGTTTTTTCACCCTTTCTAACGAAATCGGATTGCGTATATGGCAGGTAATCAAAAAGCGCGTAGCCTATCGACTCCAGTATCGTGGATTTTCCAGAGCCGTTCAGGCCTGAGATGCCTATGATGCCTTCCGAGAACCGTATCTCTGCGTTTTTATAGCTCTTGATGTTCTTTAAAGAGACGCTCTTGATCCTCATGCCTTTTTCCTCCAGTCCCATATTCCGCCCTGCTCCTCTTCTATCTCCTCCGGCAGCGTCGGGATATCCATGACTTCCGCTTTTTCCAGCGTGCTCTCCCTCTTCGATTTTCTTTCGATAGATACAGGTTTGCCGTTCTTTATCTCATCGAAAGTCTTCCTTAGCGACCTGTCAATGCTTTCCCCGTCGGCTCCTTTTGCGGCCATGTCCTTTATCTCGGACACGGATGAGGCGAAAAGGTCGCAGAACGGTGACAGCATGCTGTCCGATATAGCAAGCCTTCGTAAAACCTCGCGCTCTATTAACGAGCGGTCTATCCCTTCCGTCTCCAGGTCGGATATACAGAACTCATCATTGGTAAGGTCGAACTTTATGCTCGTATAAAGGGGATTATGTTTCGAAGCGACCATTTCCTTAATTATATCCTGGTCGATATGCGTTTTTGAAAAGTTCAGGCAGCCCTGAAAAATAACGTTTACGATGGGCTGCTTTTCCGTAACGTCTTCCTTATCCAGCCTTGACTGAAGCTCTTTCAGCAGCGAGTCCGCGGATAGATGATCGTCTACGTTAATATTGATCATAATGAACTTACGGGGATCGACAGACCTTAATTCAGGCACGCCGTCCTTTACATGATAAAAGCCTTTATCTCCGCTTACCTCCGAGACGGAGCACGTGTCGGGGCTTCCGGGATTATATACCCACCCGTCCACTTCATACCTATTATGGTAATGGCCTAATGCCAGGTAATCGACCGAACCTTTTAATGCTGCCAGTTCCTCGTAAGTCACTTCCCCTATGATCTTACCTTTCATGTTTCCCTCGACGCCGAGGTGCATCATCAGTATGGTGTACTGCGGACGGTTCGCAGAATTTATGAATTTTATCTCTTCGGCGATACGCGGTATCAACGATGATGTCGACGACCCCGCATAGCATAAGCCGAATATCCTAGTGCCGGCGATGTCGATGTAATTGCACATGATATCGTCAGCGCCCGGTTTGATCAATTTTAAAAGTCCCTGAGCTTCCAGCGTATCCAGCCAGGACATACCGTCCTTCAGGAATGGCCTGTCATGATTTCCTTCAATGGCTATGCAGGGTATCCCTGCATCCTTTAATAACGTGAGCACATGATGCGCCTGGGTATAGGTCGGCGCGTTAATGTTGCGGTTGTGAAAAAGGTCTCCTGAGATCAGCACGAAATCCGATCCGCTCGCTATAGCATATTTAACGATCTCGAGGAATGAGTTCCCGAAGTCCCTGAACCTTTCGTCCAGGTCGTATTGCCTGTATCCCAGGTGTATGTCCGCAGCATGTATGAAGTTCATAGTACACCAGGTGTTTATTTACCATGTGACTATTAACCTTTATCCTGTGCATGCTGAAACTAACCCTGCTATTTTATTTCGGATGCTTCTTCGGCAAGCTCTTCCGGAGTGAACTTTGTTGCAATATATTCGATCCTCTCGTCCATCCGGCGGATAACCGTGTCGAGATCATCGTTACTGTATTTTAGCGCTTCGAGCTTTAAAGATCCCATCTGAGCCCCTATGCTCTTGAATCGCTTGACAAGCCGCCTGACCGCCTTCTCGTCATCCTTCCCTTTCTTGATGGCCTCTTCCAGCGTATCAAGCCTTTTTTCGATCCTGTCCAGGGCTTTTAAGACACCGTCGCCGTTCAGGAGCTTATACAGGGACGATACGATCCTTACGACCTCTTTACCTGACCTGGTCAGTTTAACATACTTTACCCTGCCCTCGTTCACGAACTCGACGAGCCCGTACGACTCGAACTCGGACAGCGTGTTGGTCGTATGCGCGAACGTCGTTTCAGCCTCTTTCATCAAGACCGATACGTAAGGCTTTTTGATATTCGATATCGCAAGCAGGATCAAGCATGGTTTTTTCTGTAAAAATAATTGTTTTAAGTCTTTTGCTTCTTTTGGCATATTTTCATCCTTATATGGTCCGTGTAACTCTGTCTTTACCGCAGGCCCAGTCAAGAAATCTCCTGTCAGGGTATTCGTGAAGTGCCGAAGCGATCACATAGCCTTTGCCGATGCTCTTTTCGACTACGACCGGTTTACCGTCTTCCAGCTCCATTACTATGTCGCCGTCACTTTCCGTGAAATACCCGTCACAATCAAGCATGCCGGGCTCTTTAAGCAATGCGGCCGGGCTGTCAGGCTTTACCAGCCGGACGTTTTTATTTTTGAAATGCATATGATAGCTAAGATTCATCGGCAGCCAGTCATACGTATAATCCGTGAGCATGGCGCCAAAGACGAGCAGGACGCCGCCGTTCTCAATGAACTCCCTGATCTTTTCCACGTTCCTGTCCAGCGCCGGCAACACCTTATAATATTTCGGATCGGCGAAACCCGATGGAATGATCAAAAGCTTACATGGTTGACAGAACGGGGAGCCAAAAGCATGCGGACCTATCTGGTTGCAAACATATCCTTGCTCTTTAAAGTACTCATCGAACACGTTCCCCCTGTCGGATAAGAATGCTGCATCGGTCATGTGCTATAAATTTCGATAACATCATATTTAAGGATTTTCAGTTAGTAGAAATTTCATATTAATGGATATTACCGGAATGGATTAATAGTCAGGTCACTTAATTGATTAGAAGGTTGTTGATTATCATGATATGCCCTTCCTGCGGTAGTGAGGATTGTATAAGGCCGCTCGAGTATGTGCTGGACCGGGCTTCAAGCATATACGCTCCCTGCGGTAAGTGCCGCAACGCGGCTCCGCTGGATAAGACCGCTCCTTTTAACGAACTCGGGCTGACATTTGGGATCGATGCCAAAAGATGTCCCTCCTGCGGAAAAAGGCATATGGACCATATTATGGCGCACGCCCTTGAGATCCTTATAAAGAACAAGAAAAAGGGAAAAAGCTCTGCGCTAAAAGATACAGGGACGCCTCTTATCGAGTATGGGGTCCCGCTGCTCGAACCTCCCCGACTGGGCTCGAGAAGTCTTATCCTGGTCACCGACAACGTCGATAAAAAGACGGCAGGTCAGATCATCGATCAAGTTCCCGAGATCAAGGGGATATTAAAAAGATCGGAAAATCCGTCGAAGAGCGTAGGCTTGCTTGACACTGACCGCAAGCCATATCTATATGAATTGATGGCGGGGTGCGACATGAGGGCGGACCTGGTGTCATCCATGCTTGGCGATCTTCTGTTCTACAGAAATCAAAGCGAGATGCACATCGAGTTCCGGAGGAACGACTCCATAAAGATAAAAATGATCGAAAAACTATTTCTCGAAGGCATGCTCGAAGGCAAGGTCGTCGTGGACGGCCTCGCCAGCGTCGGTACACTGGGGCTTTTTGCGGCGCTGTCGGGCGCTAAAAAGGTAGTCTTAAATGACGCATGGCTTCCGGCGGTCAGGAACATTCTGATAAACATCGATGTTAACTCATCGGCTCTTGGCGTTCGGATGGAAAGAACTTGCGAGCTTGAAGGGCTCCCGCAGATCGCAGGGGTGCCTGTACTGGTGGCAAAAGCCTCGGGGAACGTGGAAATTGAAGTGTATCACGGCGACCTGAGAAAGCTTGACGGTCCCGTACCTTCATGCGATATTTGCATCATCGATACTTTCCCCGGAGTAAGCAACGAAGTATTCCTGCGAAAATGGGAAAAGCTCTCGGGCAGAGTCCTTACGTTATGATATTTATTTTGTGCCGGGACCATTTTTATGATTATTCCTGTTTTATACGTTTTACTCGTAATAAAAATCAAAGAATATTAAATATCTGTGTTATTTAGTAGTTAGGGGGATGATATGGCAACCTGTAATGTTTGCGGAGCCGCATTCTGGGCCGAAGGAGAATCCATGCTCATAGAAGGCAACCGTTATGATGTTTGTAAACGCTGCGCGGCGAGCGTAAGAGAAAATCCTTCTATAGTGACTCAAAAAAAGTCATCGCTACCGTACTGTGATGCTTGCGGAAGGCAGCATTCCAATAAGTGCACTACGGTCAAGTTTGCAGGACAGGACTTTACTGTATGTGGAGAATGTATCCCTCCTGTAAAGGAGAACCCTGCGGATTTCCTGGCCGGCAAAAAGGGGACAGAGCCCGAATCATAATTCAACTTTTTTAAACTGTTTTTATTTTTAATATATATTCTAAATATCCTTAATTAGATTATATGAAGAACTTACTTCTTTTACCGGAAATATACGACTCTTCATGATAATATAAAAATCGCGGACAATTATCTTACCAGTACTATGATCATTTCTCTATGGAAAATTCGGTGATAAGATGATAAGCTTCATAAATGATATAAAAACCGGCAAAAAATATGTTGAAGATAATAGTACCGACATCTTGAGAATGAACGAGGAGTATGATATCGGGAACGCTGTCGACATCGCATTGCTTATGATAGGGTGTCAGGATGAAGCCTAAAATGACGATGATATTTTGTTAATATAGGTCAACATAAAAATCTTTTCATGCTTGATGTACCGATGGCTTACCGATATGAATGTTATAGGCGAGAAGCAGTATCCATATGATCGAAGCGAAGACTGTCAGCCACTCGAGTATCGGCACTTTCATTCCCATGACTTTTGTTACTATAAGGGCAAGGTCCAGCATTATGATGACAAAGGCATAATAGCCGATAGGCTTAAAAAATCCCTTATGTTTCATCAACGTTATGTTCGCCAATATCATAAAAATGATCAATGCCACGAAAAATATCCCTGACCATAGCGTATGTTCTTGCGGGTAGTCTTCGGAGAATATCCCGATCATTATAAGCGAGAACGATGAAAACAGGCCCATGGCAAGTGTCAGTGTCATGTTTCTTTTATTCTTTTCCGTAGTATAATGTCTTTTTAGCCCGATAAAGAATAGCGCCATAGAGATCCCCGTGATCATGCACCCGATATTAAATATCATGGATCCTGACGGATTATACTCAGAATTCCCCAGGTCGCTTATCCAGTTCTCAAAAGGGCTGAACCCATCGGGGAATAAGGCGATAGAGGTGAGCGTAAATACAGAAAATATGAGAAATACTGCCAATCCCGCTATTATTGTAATATCCTGTCTTATTGTTTCTCCCCCTTCTCTTGTTTGTTTAGAAAATATCTAAGATCTATTTGTTCATTACTTTAAATAGCGATTTATTGAATATTGGCATTTATAGTTTTAATGCTTTCCTTAATGTACATTAAAAATGTAAAGAATTAATTTGTTTCTTTGAAATATTTATAAAAGTCTATGGTTTCAACCAGTTCTTTTTGATCTTTAAAGACTCTCATCTTTTTGCCTATCTCGATCGCGAAGTCCACATACCCGTTAGGTTTTGCAGTAATGATATTATCGTCAATTACGACCTTTTCATCTATAAAGATGCCATTTTTAAAATCTTCCTCATGGCCATTGATATCATAGGCAGTGAATCTTTTTCCGTTTAATATTCCCGCTCTGCCGAGGTGCACAGGGCCTGCGCAAATGGCGGCGATGACTTTTTTCTTTTCATTCAACTGCCTCAACGTCCTGTTCAGAAGCTGGCTATCATATATTGCTGCCATGTCGCCGCCAGGTATGATAAACAGATTGACGTCATCGATATTTACGTCCCTGAGCAATTTATGCGGCCTCGTGATAAATCCTTCATAGGATGTCACTTCCCTCTCCTCGAGAGCGACAGTGATGACCTCCCCTTTATGTTTCATGAACAGGCTTGCTATGACTATCTCGAACTGCACGAACCCCTCGTAGACCAATATGAACGTTTTCATGATCTTTCCCCACGTCCAATCAATATTTATTGTTCATAAACATTGTCGTCCTTGCGTAAGGATATAAATATAATAAGCCTAATCACTAATTGCTTAAGTCAAAAACGATCGAAAGGAGATAACAAATAATGTACAAGGTCATCGGCATCGTCGGAAGTCCAAGGTTCAACGGCAATACTGAATATCTCATACGAGAAGCTCTGGAAGTATTAAAGAAAGAAGGATTTGACACAGAGCTTATACACCTGGGAGAAAAGAAGATCGCTCCCTGTGAGGCTTGCTATGCATGTAACATGATGAAGGATTGCCAGATACAGGACGATTTTCAGGAAATATTCGCCAAAATGGAAGAAGCGGACGGGATTATTCTCGGAAGCCCGGTCTATTTCGGCTCGGCAACGCCGCAGATCAAAGCCCTGATCGACAGGGCCGGATTGATAGCATTAAAGAAGGACCGGGCTTTAAACAGGAAGGTCGGGGCTGCGATCGCCGTAGCAAGAAGGGCAGGCGCTAATTTCACTTTCGCCCAGATGAACTATTTCTTTTATATCAACGGCATGATCGTGCCCGGCTCTACATACTGGAACGTAGGCTATGCGATGGACATGGGCGCTGTCGAGTATGACGAAGAGGCTATCAGGACCGTCAGGAACCTGGCAGAAAATATAGCCTGGTTAATAAAGAAGATAAAAGCATAATACATTTTTTCTTTTTACCTTTTTTGAGGGTAAACATTTTCTAATATCTTTTATTAAAAATAAGTACATCATAATAAGGGACCTTATTTATGCTAAAGGATAATATTCAGGCAGCTCTGGGACGATTACCTTTAGACCTTGTCATAAAGGGGAATATGGTGAACACTCTGACGGGGGAAATAGAGGAGACCGGGGTAGCGATATTTAATGGCAATATCGTGGGCATAGGGGACTATGACGCAAATAAGGTCATAAGATGTAACTATTTTTGTCCCGGCTTCATTGACGGCCACGTGCATATTGAAAGCAGCATGCTCAGTCCCGTAGAGTTCTCCCGCGCCGTCGCCCCGAGGGGTACTACTGCTATCGTGGCCGATCCCCATGAGATCGCAAATGCTACCGGATTTGAAGGCTTATGTAACTTTATAGAAGATGCCGGCAGCTCTTATATCAAGATATTTTTCACTGCGCCTTCCTGTGTTCCAGCTTCACCTCTGGAGATGTCTTATAGCATAATCAGCGCTGAGGAGATCAAAAAGCTGTTCGCGTACCCTTCCGTCATCGGTATCGGCGAGATGATGAACTTTAAGGGTTTGCTGGACGGCGAGCAGGATATTCTGGATAAGCTGGGCATATCCCGGATAATTGACGGCCATGCTCCCGGACTTACCGGCAGGGAGCTTAACGCTTATATCTCTGCAGGCGTCGGCTCGGACCATGAGAGCGTAACGCTCGACGAGGGGCTCGAAAAGGTCCGAAAAGGCATGTGGCTGATGGTAAGGGAGGGAGCCTGTACAAAAAACCTGAAGGAAGTCATACATGTAGCGGATAAGATCAAAGATACAAGGCGAATAATGCTCGTAACGGACGACCGCGATTCTCTGGCTATCCTTGCTGAAGGGCATATGGACCATCTGGTCAGAGAGGCCATAAATGAAGGCATAGACCCTGTCAGGGCAATACAGATGGCGACGATCAACCCTGCAGAGAGGTTCGGTCTTCCGCTGGGGGCGATCATGCCGGGCTATCCTGCCGATATCATATTACTGGATGACATTGAAAAATTAAAGATAGAGGATGTTTTAATTAACGGCAGGCCTTTCAGTTCCGCCGGCTTTACGCCCGTATATCCCCGGGAGGCCAGAAAAAACACTGTCCACATCCCTGATATTTCAAAAGATGATATTGCTGTCAGGTGCGATAGGGACAGGCTCATAAGGGTAATAGGCGTGCAGGATAATAGCATATATACCGACGAGATAATGCTTAAAGCCCGATGCTCCGGCTTTAAGATAGCAGCATCTCCGGATAACGATCTTCTGAAGATATGCTCCATAAGGAGATACCCGGGGCCAAAGAAAGTTTCCGCGGCGTTCGTAAAAGGTTTCGGTATCAAGCGCGGTGCCGTCGCCCAGACAATATCCCACGATAGCCATAACGTGATAGCGCTGGGGGCAAATGACGATGATATTATTAACGCTGTGCGGCGCCTGAAAGAGATCAGGGGCGGGATAGTCATTTCTGACGGCGGCAGGATATCCTGCGAGCTTTCATTGCCTTACGGGGGACTAATGGCGGATATGCCTGTAAAAGAAATAGCGCGTATTCAGCTTGATATCAAGGATAAGCTGCATGAGATGGGCTCCGGCCTTGAAAATCCCGCGATGAGGCTAAGCTTCCTGGGGCTTTCGGTGGTGCCAGAGTTAAAATTGACCTGTAACGGTCTTGTCGATGTAAGGTCACAAAAAATAGTAAGTATTTTCGCTGATGAAGATTAAAAACGTGAATGACTAATAATTTTTATGTGGTAAATATCATGATGGTCACTACAGTAGTAGGCAGCTATCCTGCAGGAATAAAGATCAGTAGCGAGGAAGACATAAGGAAAGCTATAGAGATATGCGTCCGGGACCAGGAAAAAGCCGGGGTGTCCGTGATATCTGACGGGCAGGTCCGCGCGGATATGGTGGGGATATTCGCGATGAACCTTAGCGGGTACAAAAAAGAAGATAATCGCTATAAAGTCGTGGGCAGGATAGACGTTCCCGACAGGCCGGCCACTGTGGCGGACTATAAGTTCGCAAAAAAATTGACTAAGGCGAAAGTAAAAGGAATAGTCACCGGGCCTACGACAATGGCAAAGAGCTCCGTCGTTGAAAAAAGCTCGCCATATAAGTCTAACTCCGACCCTGAACTGATATACGACCTGGCATATGCCCAGGCAGCGGAGGCCAGGGCGCTATCCGAAGCCGGCGCGGAGATCATCCAGATAGACGAGCCGTTTTTCAGCGTGAACGCAGACCTGGAGGTCGGCATCAGGGCTGTCAATATCATCGCTAAGAACATAGATACGCCGGTAATGCACGTATGCGGCGACATCCGCCCTATTTTCAAGAAATTGCTCGAAACGAACGTGATGGTCCTCGACCATGAATTCTCTGCTTCCAAAAATCTGGATGCGATGGACAAAGAGCTAATAGAGTCTTATAATAAGATAATAGGATACGGATGTATCGATACATCGATAAACGATATCGAGAGCGTGGAAACGATAGAGCAGAGAATAAAGGCCGGGATCGAAAAGATCGGCATGAAGAACATGTGGATAGATCCTGACTGCGGTATGCGCATGAGGACAAAAGAGGCGGCTTTTACCAAGCTTTCCAACATGGTCGAAGCGGTTAAAAGGATCGGATAACTTAATTTTTTTATTATTTTTCCGGATAGCCGGCTGTTAAAATATTTTTATTTATTAAATGCTCATATGTTCCCGTTAAACGGCATCTTTTACCGCGGGCAATAACACAATGAATTTACAGCCCCGGGAAAAATCGCCTTTTACTCGATCTTCTACCAATATTTTTCCATCAAAACTTTCTATGAGCGCCTTGACCAGATATAGCCCAAGACCTTTTCCTGCTATTTTGGCTTCTCTTTTTCTCATACGATCAAATAAGCGATCCTTAACATCGTCAGGTATGCCCGGGCCATTGTCCTCAATTTCTACCTTACAGTATTCTGTCTCCCCTTCTTGTATTTTAGACATTTGAACTCCGATGGCCAGGGGGCCTGTTGAATGTCTGATAGAGTTACTTATTATGTTAGTGAAAACATCCAGCAACAGTTCATTTGCATTGACAGTGCATCCTTGTTCAGAGCTGTATTCTATCCGGACTTCTCTTCGGGCGATATGCGTATATCGTGAAATTACCTCCTTTAATAATTTTTCCAGGTCAACACTCTCTTTCCTGATCACGCCTTCTCTGGCTTTTTGAAGTTTATTCACGTTCTGTATCAGGTAAGAGCTATTTCTTAGCACATCGAGGGGTTTTAGCAAAAGTTGCTTAACGTTTTCATCAATTCCCTGGGTTTCTAAGGCCAGTTCAAGAAATCCGATCCCTATCTGGTTCATATTGTTTATGTCATGGCTCATCAGGTCCATGTATAGTTCTGCCTGTGTTTTTGCCTTTTCCAGTTCATCCTGGTATCTTTTTAGCTCTGTCGAATCGTTACCCACGCTCAGGATCTCCACGATATCTCCCTTGCTATCCTTTATCGCTTTATTAGTCCATGATATCCAGACTCTTTCGCCGTTTCGAAGAATATTTTCATTTTCCATATGGGGATATTCTTCGATGTGTTGTATGACATACCTGATCTTCGATCTCAGGTCCTCTTTCTTCGAGGAGGTCTCTGGTACGATAGTTTCAAGGATATTCTTCCCGATGATCTCCTCTTTTTTATATCCGAAGAAATTTTGTGCGAACTCATTAAAAAAATTTATATTGCCATTAACATCCATTCGTACGATCATACTATTAGCATTTTCTACAAGTTCGCGATATTTCTCCTCACTTTTGGCAAGCTCATCCATGATCGTTTTTCGCGATGTAATATCGTGAATATTAACGCAAATATACTCTTTATCAAAAAAATTTATGTAATCACATGAGATATCGACCGAGAAAGCTTTTCCTTCCATATTTTGCAATACCGATTCGAATTCAATGTGCTTCTTATCTTTAATGGTTTTCCAGATCTTTGGCCAGTATTCTTCTGAAAAATCAGGTATCAACTTAAAAATTCTCATATTTAGTAATTGATTATACTCATAACCAAGATAGCCGATAGTTGCCCGATTTACATAAAAAGGCCTTCCATTAGGTTTTACCCACAAAACGGCGTCGGAATAATTATTGATCGTATAGTGCACGAGCCTTATTATCTCGTCAATGTGCATCCGCGATGTAATATCATATAATATCAATAGCGTCCCATTCGAAGCAGGGGATATATGTACTTCATACCATTTGTTTTGAGCATGGATATGCTCTACTAATCTTATAAATTTTTTATCTTGTTTCGCTCTAAAATATTCTTTGTAAAAGATCGAAGTGGTCGACTTTGGGTATATCGCCCAGAATATCTCTCCCATGGCCTCATTTCTAATGTTGAATATATGTCTGGCCTCATCATTTATATAGCACAGGCGGTCTTCGGTATCAAGAAGGATCATGGCATCGTGAGATCGGTCCAATACACCGGTAATTAAATTAGCATCTACTTCCTTCTCGATCTCTGTTTGTTCCAGCTTTTTAATGCGGTCACGCAAGAACTCCAGCTCTTCGATAAGGCTTTCCTTTGCCCTGTCCTGATTCTCATCCATATTAAAAGTATACACCTCCGCCGATCTTCTCTTCCTCATAAGTTTTATTTTAATCTCTGACTTTACGCGCTATTGAGGATGCACCTATCACATTGCCTGATGTATCCTTTACCGGGGACATAGTCAATGATACCTTAATGATATTGCCGTCTTTCGTCATTCGTTCCGTTTCAAAATTATCGACGAGTTCTCCATGCTTTATCTTTTCATGGACTTTTGGAACTTCATCGATACGGTTGGGCGGCAAGAGTATAGTAAGAGATCTGCCTAATATCTCCTCTTTTGAATACCCGAATAATTTTTCCGCCCCCGAATTCCAGCTAAGTATCATACCGTCCAGGTTTTCGCCGATTATCGCATCATGTGAGAATTCGACGATGGTTGAAAGCATCATACGGGCCTCTTCGTCTCTCTTCTCTTTTGTCACATCATACATTATCAGCATGACACCGATAGTCGTCCCGTCGTGGATGTCTTTTAGTGGTATGATCCTGAAATTTAAAAACCTCTTTTCACCATTCTTTGTAACGAATTCCTGGCGCCTGCTATATATGGCTTTTTTATTTTCGATCACTTTCTTGATGTTTTGTCTCATATCGTCTCTGTTGATCGCTAACTCAGGGTCAATGTTGTAGAAACTATTGTTGACAGCTTCATCCTCGCTGATATCGAACATTTTTACTGCCGCAGGGTTCCATGTGGTTATTATGCCATACCTGTCCAGCACTATAAGCCCCTGGTTCATGCTTTCCACTATCGCATGGTTATACATGTTGAGGTCTACAAGCTCTTCCGTCCTTTCTTTAAGCTCCTCGTTGGTGGCTTCCAGCTCTTCGTTTATGGACCTCAGCTCTTCATTGCTTGTTTCCAGTTCCTCATTAGTCGACTGAAGCTCCTCGTTGCTTGTCTCCAGCTCCTCTGCAGTCGATTGAAGCTCCTCTGTGGTCGTCTCGAGCTCCTCGTTCGTGGAAATAAGCTCCTCGTTAGTCGTTTCCAGCCGTTCGTTAAGTGCCTGTAATTCCTGGTTCGATTTCATCAGATTATCTTTAAGTATCCTGGTATCGCTCACGTCGTCGGTAATGATTATAACGCCCCTCATCATATTACTGGAGTCGATGAGCGGGGTGATCGTTATGTTAAGGTACTTGTTCTCGCCTTTATAGCTGATTATCTCAATTTCCTCCATCCTGGCCATCTTTTTCGTGCGTATCACTTCGCTTATCCGGTCCTTGATATTCGGGAGACGCTCATCCACCCCCAGGTCAAAGAGATCGCGGCCGATAGCATATTCGGACTTGATATATAATTGCTCTTCCGCGGCCTTATTCCATGTCATCACGATATTATTCCTGTCGATCACTATCAGGCCAAGGTTAATGTTCTGGATTATGGATTGATTATAAAAGTCAATGGACTTGATCTCTCTTCTCGCCTCGACTATCGCCTGGTCTATCATGCTTTCTTCAATTACGGTATGGCGTCTTTCAGCCGGGGTCATTATCTCTATGGCTTCAGGAGATTTCTGGAATACTCTCCATTTTTTATTTGTTATCCTGAATAGCCTTGAGCCTATCAGCATGGATTCGGATTTTCCGAAAAATGCGTAACCATATCTCTCAAGAGCATAATGGAACCTTAGCAGGAGCTTGTTCTGAAGGTCAATATTAAAGTATATTAAGACATTTCTACAGAGAATAAGGTCCAGATGGGATATCGGGGCGTCCACCACAAGGTTCTGTCTCCCGAAAACGACCATGTGGCGGATCAGCTTGCTTATCCTGTAGAGGCCATTCTCGTATGTAAAATATCTTTCAATAAGGCCTTCGCTGACATTCTTGAGCTTCTCGGCTTTATACAGGCCCCTTCTGGCATCAGTGAGCGCATTCTCATCAATATCCGTGGCATATATGCGGATCTCATAATCACTTATAGAGTCACCCAGTATCTCCGCCAGCAATATTCCAACAGTATATGGCTCTTCTCCGGTAGCGCATCCTGCGCTCCAGAACCTGATGGTGTCTCCTTTCTTTTTCTTTGAAAGTATCTCCGGCAGCACTTCTTTTTTTAAGACTTCCCATGCTTCCGGGTCCCTGAAGAACTCGGTCACATTAATAAGCAGCGTATCGAATAGCTTTGTATATTCATCCGGGTTCTTATCCAGTAAATTCATGTACTGCGCGTATGACGTTAAATGATATTCATCAAGCCGCTTTTGTATGCGGCGTTTAATGCTGGCCTTTTTATAATCCCTGAAATCCATTCCGCGCTGGTCAAATATTTTTTGTAATAATGCATTGAGCTCTTTTTCTTCCAAATCTGTGATTTCCATATCGTTTTGTCTTTCTTCCGGCATTTATTGCTCACCTGGTTCTATAGTAACGAGTTTCACTAAGGCGCCCGCAATTTCATTTAGCGGTAAGATGAAATCGATGGATCCTGTTTTTATCGCCGTATCCGGCATTGAGAAGTATTCGGATGTCCTGCTATCCTGTGCTATTGTTGTTCCGCCATTTTCCTTTATCGCTTTGATGCCTATCGCTCCATCCATCCCGGAACCAGTAAGTATGACTGCGATCGCTCTGTCTTTATAATCGGCTGCCACCGAATCAAATAATAGGTCTATGGACGGACGGGAAAAATGGACGAATTCAGTTTTTGTGAGCTCTATCTTTTTATCGGTTGTCAGCATATGTCTGTTAGGCGGAGCAATGTATACCGTCGAATTTTTTATATCTTCACCGTCTTCCGCTTCTTTTATATTCATATCACTGTGTCTCTGTAATATCTCGGCCATAAGGCTTTTATGGCGCGGGTCAAGATGTTGTACGATAAGTATCGGGACAGGAAAATCCTTCGGTAAATTTGATAATACTTCCGTTAACGCTTTTAGGCCTCCGGCCGATGTCCCTATCGCGACGATGTCAAATTGGCTCATTGTATCACTTAAACCTTGACCTTACTTATAATTAATATTATTATAATTTTATATTTACATATTTATGTTAAATATACTTAGTAATTGCTCATTTTAATTATAATCAGTATAATTAAACGTTTTACATATGTATGGTATTAGATATTAAATTTACTAAAATTATTTAAAATGTGTCAGGCATTTTGATAGTAAAGGGTGGCTTTTTTATAGCTTTTTATATATTAAGGTATATTTGGTGTAGAACCGAACATTTTTAAATATAATGATAAAAAGATTTTTATAAATATATTCTTATTAGTTTTTGGTGGGTACTCTTTGGATAACTATGGTGTTGAAGGCGATAAGGGTATTATAAAAAATATGCGCGGATTGCTCAATAATATTGCACGGGGGGCATTGATAGTCGCCGGCACTTTTTTTCTATTCGTCGGGATTATAGGCGTGATATTGCCTGTACTTCCTACGACGCCATTTCTTCTGCTCGCCGCCGCCTGTTATGCGGTAAGTTCAAAAAGGTTCTATGACTGGCTGATCAACAATAAGGTCTTCGGGAACTATATAAAGAATTATCGGGAAGGTAAAGGTATCGCATTAAATGCGAAAATATTAACAATTGGGATGCTATGGTCCACAATGGCGATATCCCTATTCATTGTTATGGAAAATCTATTACTTGTAATGTTTTTGATATTGATAGCGACTGGAGTATCGGCCCATATAATGTTGATACCGACATTAAAAAAATAAGTTTACGTTTTTAAGATCTTATCCTTCTCGTCTATTGATGATATTCATGATAGCCAGTATTGACATGAATGCTATCGAGCCCGATATCAAACCGAAACCCGGTGTGGCGGCAGGCGTAGGTGCGGTTGAAACAATGACCTCGGAAGCCTGTGTCTCTACCGGCGGCACGTAAGGGGTGTCTGCCGGTGTCGGCTGGGGTGTCGGGATCAGTGACGGGGCGTGTATGATCTTTACTTAACCATCATCGAACTTTTCGGTGTATGTAGCCGACATTGCGTAATACTGGCCGTCGTCGTTCAGCCTGAACGCCTTTATCTCTTTATACATCTCAAACGGCGCTGACCTCAGTATCGTAGTGAACATACCGTTCTTATCTGTATATCCGTAAGGCATGTCCGTATATCCCGAATTCGTGTATGTTGTTATGAACCATCCTGCGCCGACCTTGTCTCCGTAATGGTCATAGACCGTTATCGTAACGTTCGTCTTAGCGTCGCTATACGATAGCGATATGGGCTTTGCATGAATGTTCACTCCATACGGTCTAGGCCTGACAAGTATGGCACAGGACGACGTGCTGTCATTCGACACCACCAGTCTGTTAGAATATCCATAAGCGACGTGATCTCCGTATAAGTATACTTTATATTCGCCGGACGGGAGGTTTATGAATACAAAATTACCGTCCATGTCCACGGTCGTGTTAGCGTAAAAATAGTCTTCGGGAACAGACGAGTTAAGGATACTTACAGCCACGGTAACGTCTTCGGGCACGCCGCCCGTATCTTTCATGACCTTCCCAGGATACTGCCCGTACTGGTCGCCCTTGCCCGTGCCCGCTCTGCGAAGACCGGAAATGTGAATGATATCACTAATAACCCTATCATTATAGTAATTATCATGGACCTCATAGTGATCTCTCTTAGATTTAGATGAGTGTCTTATAGGGTTTATGTCACGATCCGTTAACAGGTAAAAATGTCAAAAAATTAAAATAAACTGTAAAAAAGAAAAGTGGAGGCCATCTCTCCACTATTTTTTCTTATATGATGCTCGATACGAAGATGAAGTATACGGCGAATATTGCGGAAACTATCCACATTACCGGGTGTACGTCTCTCCATTTGCCAGAGAACAGCTTTATTACGCAATATGCGATAAAACCGAACCCGATACCCTTCGCTATGCTGAACGTGAACGTCATAGCCACAATGGTAAGGAACGCCGGAAGCGCATCTTCGAGTATGTCGAACGGTATCTCTTTTATCGAGGTCATCATCAGGAAACCGACGATTATTAAAGCCGGTGCTGCTGCCGCTCCCGGTATAAAGTATGCCAGGGGCACCAGGAGCATGGCTATCAGGAATAATACCGCCACTACGACGGATGTCAGGCCTGTACGTCCTCCTGTCGCCACCCCTGATGAACTTTCTACGTATGTCGTTACTGAGCTAGCCCCGAACAAGCCTCCCAGCATCGCTGCGACCGAATCGACGAGCAGGACGTTCTTAAGCCCCGGAAGCTTGCCGTTCTTATCGAGCATTTTGCCCTGTCCGCCTACTGCGACGACCGTTCCCATAGTGTCGAAGAAATCCACCATCATGAAAGCGAATATGACCGGGATGATGCCCCATGATAAAGCGCCCATGATGTCTAACTGGCCTATTGTGGATAAGGTCGCTGCGTTAGGTAATTCGACAATGCCGGAATAGCCTGAAGGCATGTTACTCGCACCTGCCGGTAGCGCTTCTATGGTGCCGGGAAGTGCCGGATTCGCATAAGCATTGAACGCGAACCCTACCGTATCTCCTGCAAGGCAGATACCGACCGTTAATATTGTCGTTAAAAGTATGCCATAAAGAATGCTGCCTTTTACCCTGAAGGCCATAAGCGCGATAATAATAAAAAGACCTATAAGTGAAATTATTACAGTCGGGTTCGCAATGTTGCCGAATGCTATGTATGTCGCGGGGTTAGCTACCATCAGTCCGGCATCCTTGAACCCAAGGAACGCTATGAATATACCTATCGCAACGCCTATGGCTACCTTAAGCGACTTAGGGATCGCATCCATGACGAGCTCACGAAGGTTCGTCAGAACAAGCAGCGTTATCAATACGCCTTCGATGAATATGATGCCCATAGCTGTCTGCCAGCTAAGTCCCAGCCCTATGACGACTCCATATGTCACTACTGCGTTAAGGCCCATCCCTGAAGCCAGTGCGAACGGATATTTCGCCACCAGCCCCATCAATAGGGTCGCTATCGCCGCGGCAAGACATGTTGCCACAAATACTGCCTTAAAGTCCATACCTGCGCCGGATAATATTATCGGGTTCACGATAATGATATATGCCATTGTCATGAACGTTGTTATTCCGGCGAGCACCTCAGTCTTAACGTTAGAGTTCCTTTCCGTGATATGGAAATAGTCATCAAGGAAGGAACCTGAAGATACTTTCTTCATACTTTCCTGTTCGTACAAAGGTAACCACCTCTTTTTTAAAATCGGTTGCTTAAGCTTATAATGATTTCCTTTAATAAAAAAATAATTATGTACTAAACTATTATGCAATAATATTTCTAAAAATTAAATAATGTATATATTCAATTATTTTTTTAAAATATAAGGATCTCAAGCAAATTTTCCCTTCCGGCATGATAATGACAAAATTTATTTAATCATGAGCTAACATACTAAGGCTTTAAAGATTTGGCTTGATAGCTCGAAAATTTTAATGATGTGAAATAAACAGGCTCGATGGTGGGGAAGATAGATCAATGTATTTATCGTTCTTTATCCTCAAAATACGATCTGTCAAGTGATCCATGACGAATGATTGCCTGTAAAAACGGGCATTAAGTGTGGAGGGTGAAATATGGTAGATTATGTAAAAAGAAAATCACCGTTCCTTGCAGCGGTATTATCATTCCTGATCCCGGGACTGGGACAGGCTTATGACGGTAAAATATTAAAAGGCGCAATTTTCTTCATAGGCTACATTATCCTGTGGGGAGTGATAACGGCAGTATATCTTTTCGGTGGCATAATAACGGCTATGTTCACAGCAGGCTTCGGGCTTTTATGCTGGCTTCCGATATTCTTCATCCCCCTCATAGTGAACCTGTGGGCGGCATATGATGCGCATAAGA
The DNA here is from genome assembly GCF_021023085.1 of Methanooceanicella nereidis. Taxonomy (NCBI): domain Archaea; kingdom Methanobacteriati; phylum Methanobacteriota; class Methanomicrobia; order Methanocellales; family Methanocellaceae; genus Methanooceanicella; species Methanooceanicella nereidis. The sequence continues at coordinate 114,121 of NZ_PGCK01000007.1, forward strand.
TAGCAGAAAGAATAAACATGGGAATCTATTATTGAGATTAAAAGGGCATATGGAAGCATATGCTCACTTTTTTATAGTTTATATCGGAAATATTTTTATATTAAGGTATAATAGCAATATCATCTGGACGTCCGGTCATGGGCGTTCCGGTCAGAGGTGAAATAATGAAATGTTATATCCATCCGGAGGCAGACTCTACGGGAACATGCGTCCGCTGCGGAAGACCGGTCTGCTCCGAGTGTGCGGCCAGTATCGATGGGAATATAGTATGCAGGCAATGCAGCCAGGCTCCTGTCACCGGTACTATTGCATACGGGACAGCCCCGGCCACTAAAAAAGACCCTGTGGTAGCGTTACTTTTATCACTCATAGGCGGTCTTGTAAGCGGTCTTCTCATAGGGCTTGGACAGATCTATAACGGCCAGGTAAAAAAAGGTCTTATTCTTATCTTTGGTAACTTGATACTTGGCGGCGTCCTTGTCGCGGGATATGTGCTAATATCCATCTTTACGCTGGGTGTCGGGGCATTTTGCTGCCTTCCAATATTATTCATACCGCTGATCTCCTGGATATATGCAGTCTATGATGCATATACGACTGCCGAAAGGATCAACAGGGGAGAGGTCGTAGAAGATTGGTTCGAATGAACCCATCTGTTTTTTTTATTATTCCTAAATTATGTAAAAAGCATCGAAATATTTAATAGAACATTCACGAATTATGCATAATATCGCTTAATGATCATGCGATAAGTGTTGAGGTGAATAAAATGAAATGTTATAAACACCCGGATGTCGACGCTGTGGGTACCTGTACCAAGTGCGGAAAATCTGTCTGCTCATCGTGTTCGATGAACGTCGCAGGAGCGCTCGTATGCATGTCCTGCGCTGAAAAGATGGCAGGACAGACAACCTATGCCGCACCTTCTGCCGCACCATCAGCAGGGCCGTCAGCCCAGCCATACATGGCCGCACCATCGCCGGCAGGGATCAAGATCAAGGAACCATTATTGGCACTGATACTTTCTTTCTTCCTTCCCGGATTGGGGCAAATATATAACGGCCAGATCAAAAAGGGTATAATAGCGATCATAGGCTATGCTGTAGTTATTTTTGCGATGATAGTACTATCATTCTTCATTATCGGAATATGCCTGATACCTGTGATATTCATAGTATGGCTATGGGGCATGTACGATGCATACACGACAGCGAACAAGATCAATCGCGGAGAACCGGTCACCGACTGGTTATCCTAAACCCATTTTTTCTTTTTTCTTTTTATTTTGCTTTTTTGAATGATCGTCATTTTGTTTCTGTCTGATCTTTAATGCATTATATCCAAGTATATCCTTAAGGCCGCATGCAAATTTTTTTGGCAGCATATAAAAAAATCACTTACTGTAATGAAGAAGATCCCTATGTCTTTAAATGATATCCGCTCTTGAAAAGACGTAAGCTAAGGAATAACGTTATCAGGAAACATATGATGATGGCCAGGAGGCAATAATAAGGGTCCGTCCTTAAAACGCCTATCATGGAATACCTGAACCCGTCGACTACGTAAGTGAGCGGATCCAGGTAGGACAACGTCCTGATGATCTCTCCCGGGACCATGTCTATGGAGAAGAACACTCCTCCCAGGAACAATAGCGGGCTTAATAGGTAGCTCATGACGTTACCCACATCTTCGATGTTGGAAGCCCATTGCCCCAGCATAACGCCAAAACATGCGAAAGTAGCGGATGTGAATATCATAAAGAGCATGAACAGGGGCACGTCGTACATCGGGATGCCGAATAACAGCATAGTCGTCGCTGAAATGATAATGCCCATAAACAGCCCTCGTGCCATGCCACCAAGGACATATGCTATCACCATTGACGAGTATCGCATGGATGTGGTCAGAGGGTCCTCGATATACTTATCCTCCCTGGACGAGTAGATGGAGTAGGCGGGATTAATGTATGCATGGATTATCACTTGCATAAGCACGATACCCGGCAGCATGAACTCTATATAACGGACACCGCCCATCGGCGGTATGACGGAGCCAAGCGCATACCCGAAAGCGAAAATGTATAGAAAAGCGGATATTATGCTGGGCAGGATAGTGCGGTTAGGCTTTCTTGTGAACCTGACTATCTCCCTGATGAGCATCATACGCATTGCCGTCAGGTCCTTAATCACGCATCTCACGACCTGTAAGCTTTATGAACACGTCCTCCAGCGTAGATTCCCTGATATGCATCGACCTGACCGAGACCCCGTGCGTCTTAAGGTAATCAAGAAGAGCGACTGCGGCAGTGCCGGTATCCGTCACCCTTACCGTCAATATGTCCTCTTTACGCGAATAGCTCAACACGCCCGGTATCATTTTAATATCCGGTATTTCGTTACCCGATATCTCTAACTCTATCCGGTTGATACTGTCCGACGATCTCTTTAACTCTTCAGGCGTGCCCAGCGCGATTATTTTTCCGTGGTCCATGATGGCGACGCGGTCGCACAGGCTTTCAGCTTCCTCGATATAATGGGTGGTCAACACTATGGTCGTGCCTCTGGCGTTGAGCTCTTTTAGCATTACCCAGAGATTACGCCTCAGCTGCACGTCGACGCCCGTGGTGGGCTCATCCAGGAACAGCACTTTAGGCTGTTGCATAAGCGCTCTTCCGATCAGCACTCTGCGCTTCATGCCTCCCGAGAGCTTATTACACAGCTGTCCGGCTTTTTCTTTTATCTCAAGGAACTCAAGGATCCTGTCAGCGCGTTCCTCTCTTTCTTTTCTACTAATGCCATAATAGCCTGCGTGATAAGTCAGGATCTCCTTGACAGTCAGGTTTTCGTCAAAATTGAACTCTTGCGGGACTACGCCTATTAACTCCCTTGACTCATACATGTCATTGACGACGTCTCTCCCGAAGATCGTCGCGTTGCCTGATGTGGGTATTGAAAGGCCTACAAGCGTACGTATAAGAGTTGTCTTTCCCGCGCCGTTAGGCCCCAGAAGGCCAAAAAACTCGCCGTCCTTTATTTCCAGATCAACGTTGTCTACAGCCGTCAGTTTATCAAATTTTTTCGTAAGCCCGTTGATGGCTATGGCAGGTTGGTCTTTTATATCTATCATAGGACTGAGTAAAAATGATCTATATCTCCATGGCTTCTTCAGGGCTTAGCCCTTCATGCACCACGGCACATATCCTTTTCACCATACGTGCAGGCTGCTCGTGCATGAATACGTTCCGCCCGATGGCCACTCCCTTTGCGCCTGCCTCAAGCGCACCGCGGATCTTATGCAATAGCTCGACATCCGTATTAGTCCTTAAGCCGCCGGCTACAAGGACCGGTACAGGACAGCCTTTTACAACGTGCTTGAAGCTGTCAGGGTCACCGGTATAGTTTGTCTTAATGATGTCCGCCCCTAACTCGGCGCCGACCCTGCAAACATGCGCTATAAGGTCTTTATCGTACTGGTTATGGATGTTCTTGCCTCTCGGGTACATCATGGCAAGGAACGGCAGCCCATACTCTTCACATTCTCTCGAGACATATCCTGCATCCTGCAACATCAGCTGTTCTTTTTCAGAGCCGATATTCACATGTATGGAGATAGCATCCGCACCGAGCTTCAAGCCTTCCAGGGGTGTGGTCACCAGCACTTTATGGTCGGGATCAGAGCTCAGATTGGTACTGGCAGAAAGATGTACTATAAGCCCGGCGGTTTTCGGGCATTTGATATAACAGTCCTTTACGATACCCTTGTGCATAAGTACGGCGTTAGCACCCCCTTCCACGGCGAGGGTAAGTACGTCCTTTATGTTAACCAGCCCGGTAACCGGTCCAAGCGTAATGCCGTGGTCCATCGGGACCATCACAGTCTTTCCTGTACGTCGGTTAAAGATTCGCTCCATACGGATGGTCTTGCCAACACTCATATTTTGCACCTTTATAGCTGATATGCGGTCCGGGTATGTCATACATCGAACCTGTCATCGTTATTCTTTTGAAATTAATTTCAAAATACCTAAATTGAATTCTTATATTCTATTATTATACAAAACATTTTCCCTTATTCATGTACAGGGCAGACGCTGTTTATTTTTACTTTAGAAGAAGAAAAATATATGGAATAAAACCAAAATTAACTATCAAATTATAAAAATAACTGGTATTAAAAAGCTTTTTTACCAGTCATTTCTTTGATGTCCAGTTTAAGCAAAATCATGGGTATATTCGATGCTCCGAGATAATCTATGCCTTTCTTTTCCCAGGGAATGCCAAGCAGGTCCTTTATACCTCTCTTATCCTTGATCGCTGTCTCCATCTCTACGTTTATGAAGTTCCGCTCAACATCGTTCTCCACTCCAACTAACTTTCCTTTTATTATTACGCTCCTGTAGTTTGTAAGGTCTCCGCTGGCCCAGTCAACCTCTACGGTCACATTAGGGTCTTTTCTTAACAGGTCTATTTTCTTCCCGGTGTTCGTGAAGTGAAGATACATGACGTCGCCTGAGAAATAATATTCCATAGGTAATGTATACGGATATGTCTCATCGTTGAAAGAAACACGGCATACGTTCTGTTCTCTTAGCAGATCGAGCATTTCCTGCCTGGTCATGTTGGGGAGATCGAATTTTTTACCATATCCTTTGGGAACCTGTTCTTGCATGCTAAACACCAAAACAATATGGTATTTTTATGAATAAAAGTGATTCATGCGGAAAAAAACAATAATTGCCCGAAAAATCAAATATCTTTATATGAAAAAATAAGATCAGGGGCTTATAGCCCCGGATGTATCATACTGTGGCCTTATCGGTATCCGGGCTTTCCGCACCCTTCTTACGCTCATCGAAGTACTTCTTTGTCTCCGCGACCACTACGCCGCTAAGACCTACGAGCGCGATAAGGTTCGGTATGGCCATCATGCCGTTGAACGTATCGGAAATATCCCAGACGAGACCGACCTTTGTAACGGAGCCGAATAAGACTGCTACCAGGAACAGTACCTTATAGAAATTCTTCATCCTGTTGCCGAAGAGATAGTCAAAGCACTGCTCCCCGTAGTATGCCCAGCCAAGTATTGTCGAATAGCCGAATAATACTGCACAGCATACAACTACTACAAGACCTACTATGCCGAGCGAACTTTCGAATGCCGCTATGGTCAGTCCTGAGCTTGTAAGAGTGCCGTCGTCCCAGATGCCGCTCGTAAGAACGACGAGACCTGTTATGGAACAGATGACGATCGTGTCGAGGAATACTTCCGTGATCGCTATAAGGCCCTGGTTGACCGGGCTCTTTGTCTTTGCCGCCGCGTATGCTATCGGGGCGCTACCGAGACCTGCTTCGTTCGAGAACACTCCACGTGCCATACCATATCTTACGGCACTGGCGACTGCATAACCTGCAGCACCGCCCACTGCTGCGTATGGGGTGAACGCGTAGGTGAAGACCAGTACGAGAGCATCGGGTATCTTTGAAAAGTTTAATATAAGTACGATAGAACCGCCTATGATATAGAATATCGCCATGATCGGCACAATTATAGAAGCTACTGCTCCTATTCTCTTGATACCTCCGAAGGTAACAAGCGCGGTAATAAATACAAGTATCAGACCTATTACAATGCTCAGCACTCCTACTTCGCCGAATACGGGCACTGAAACAGAACCGCCGACATCAAGCTGAGAGGTTATCGCCATTGTGACGGAGTTTGCCTGTACCATGCTTCCTATGCCGAACGCGGCTATCATGCCGAAGAACGCGAACAATCCTGCAAGCCATTTCATGCCAAGGCCCTTCTCGATGTAGTACATCGGACCGCCCGACATTGTGCCGTCCTCGTTCTTGACCCTGTATTTCACAGCCAGTACTGCTTCCGAATATTTCGTGACCATTCCTACGAGAGCGGTCATCCACATCCAGAATAATGCTCCGGGTCCTCCAAGGACTATCGCTGTAGCGACACCTGCTATGTTGCCGGTGCCCACCGTTGCCGACAGAGCCGTACACAGTGCCTGAAATGCGGGTATGTCCCCTTCAAGCTTGTCTTTGCGCGTTTGCACGGAATTTATCGCCCTGGAAAATGCCAGGGGTAGCTTGCTGAACTGTATGCCTTTTAATCTTAAAGTGAGGAATAACCCGGTACCCACCAGGAAAAATAACATAACGGGTCCCCACACTAAAGAGTTCACTTCATTAACGAAGTTCTGAATAATATCCAGTATCGCCATTACCAATCCTCATTTTTAGTATGAATAACAATGACAAAAGTGATGGATAATTTTAAATAAAAAGCTATCGGTCAAACAGCCATTACTGTATAAAATTATACGATTTTGTATATAATTCTTAAAAAGTATTTTAAAAAATCTAAATTACTATATTATATATTCACAAAATTGATTACCAATAAAATATAGTTACAAAATTTATTGAATGGATCATTAAAATATAAAACCTTATTTTGGCTGATTTTTTAATTTTGACGGCTCGTCTTTAGAAGCTTTTGTAGTCTTAACATCCGATATTTGGATGCACTCCTCAGTATCTTCGATAGCTTCACCGCTTTTATCGAGTTCCTTTTCGCCGGTCTCCATCGGTTTCACCTTAATTCGCTATAATATGCGGGATTTAATCTTATTTAGATAAGGAAATCAATAACATTAACACAAGTATCCAGCGTATAAAACCTGATGAACTGGCTGTAATAGCGTTTTTAGCTTTGATGAGGAAAAGTTGCTGTTTTTATCTTATGCTCTTGAGAGTCATGTATATTCTGTATTTACCTGTACTCAAAAAAATTATCATAAACTAAAAACTCTAAAAATGCTGATGATCCTTGTCCTGAAAACCGTATCACTCATGGTGAACGTGTTTCCAGCCTTCTTTGAATAGCGTGAGGACGTGCTCGTCGTCCAGCGAGTAATATGCCGACTTTCCCTGTTTCCTGTACTTGACCAGCCTTAGCGCTTTTAAGATCCTCAACTGGTGCGACGTAGCCGAATGCTCCATGCCTATCACGTTCGCCAGGTCACATACGCACATCTCCCCGGCCGAAAGCGCGTTTATGATCTTCAACCTCGTAGGGTCTCCCATAACTTTGAATATCTCCGACAGGCGCTCAACGGTCTCTTCACTCATCTGTTTTGACCTGGCCTTTCGGACAGTTTCCGGATGTACGCATCGCACTTCACAATCATCGTCGGGTTTTTCCATTATCCGCCCTTCAAAAATTTTAACCTATGATATATTTTTCACATTTTGATGAGAATGATCAACTAAATTTACAGTTATCTATTATATAATAAAATTATTTATCCTGATGGTACAGGTCTAGATCACTTTAAAATATTCATTTAATTTCCATTTTACCACAGTGGGTAGATAGAATATCTTTTTTTGTATCGATGCCGATTCCAGGTCCAGGACAAGACTTTTTATGTTTCTTTTCATATCCCTGTATTCGACCTGGTAGTATCTGCCCTGATACCTTAGTATGAACAATGAAGCCGCTGTAAAGACCAGCCATAAAACGGCCATTATATCTGCCGGTATGTTATATAAGTACTCATTCACGAGCATTGATATCAATATTATCATGCCGGCTGCATATATCCCGCCGGTCAGAAGATACGTCTTAAACCTGAACTCCATGTACAGCGCCAGCAATATAGCAAAATACCACAGTATGAGCACTGATAATGCTATGATTATGATCTCGACGCTGAAAAGAACCCCGTACATGAACAGCGCTATCAGCGGCAGCCAGAGCAGCTTTCCCTTTATCTCGCTCTTGATGTCTATCCCCTGTATGGCCGGGATCTCTTCGGATGTCATTTGAAATCCGTCTTTTCCTAGCTGTATTTTTACGTCCTTTAAATAATACCGCTTGACTCTGCGATTGCCTTCCGATTCCCACTTGCCTTCGACGATGTCATATTCTTCCATTGCCTTAAGCCGCCTCACTATGAACGGCTCGCTCAGATCCATCTCCATGGCAAGCTCACGCGGGTAGTATGGCCTTACTTTCAGTCTTTCTATGATCTTTAGGTTTGACTCATTGTTGAGGAGCCTGGCAATGTCCCTGGCTGACACAAATTTCAATAACCGCCAATATGATAAATATTTTATTGATTATCCTGCTAACCCCTATAAATTGTCTATAATATTTATTGGGATGTAAAATAGAAAACACAAATTAATTCTTTTTTATATGTAAATATTCCAAATATATACTGCAAGTATTTAAATGATAATCCTTTATGGACTCATTGATATTCTGGAGATAAACGATGCCACAGATAGCGGACATCCTGGTTAGTTACCTGTATGCGGTCATAATATCATTCGTATCGATAATAGCTCTATTTCTCATGCCTCCGGCCGGTATTGCCATGTTCTTATATCTATCCGGGTATTTGAGGCATGAATTGAAAGGGCATGATGTGCCGCACTAAATTTGAAAATATCATTTACTTTTTCAGTCAATTACAGGCGATTAATACTATGAAATGCCCGTACGATCCATTGACCTTCGATAGTTCATGATAGTTCAACATCATTGATGTTTTCCGAATTTACCTGTCACGGTCAATATATGACAGGATTCTGTCAAAATTTTTCTTATATACTCTCAAGTCCGATATTTTGCTGACATATCATCATTCGAACATTACAGTTGATAAATATGATAACGGCAAAAGGACTGACAAAATTATATGACGGAAAACACGGCATCCGGAACATTGACCTGTACGTCAGGAAAGGAAGCACTTTTGGTTTCCTCGGAAAGAATGGCTCCGGCAAGACTACGACAATAAAGATCCTGATCGGCTTATTAAAGCCCGACTCCGGCATCGCAAGTGTAGGGGGGTACGATGTATCATCTGACCCGATGCCAGTAAGAAGGATGATAGGCTATTTGCCTGAGACAGTCGGATTATATGAGTATCTTACAGCATTCGATACTCTTGACTATACTGCAAGGCTCCACCGCATTAAGGCCGGCGACAGGAAAGAGCGTATTGAGCATATACTAAAAGATCTCGACCTCTACGATTCAAGGAATATCAAGATCGGAAATTTTTCAAAGGGCATGAGACAAAAGCTCGCGCTGGGACGGGCGCTGATAAATGATCCGGATGTCCTATTCCTCGATGAGCCGACATCCGGCCTGGACCCACAGGCTTCGCGTAATATCGAGGCTCTTATCAAAGATCTCAAAAAAGAAGGAAAGACAGTCTTTATCACTTCACATATATTATCCGAAGTTGAAAAAATGTGCGATAGCGTGTCAATCCTAAAGGAAGGTACAATACGCGCTTCAGGAAGCATGGCCGATATTAAGGCAAAATACTCGAGCCCGTCGATACTGGTCAGGGTATCCGGCGCCCCTTTAAATGCAGAGAAGGCTGCGGGCATCCTGGTATCGATAGGGGCGGAGCAAGTTGAGGTCCTGGACGATTGCGTATCGCTGAAGACAGGCCGCCCGGAAGAACTGATGCCTGCAGTGAACAGGGCGCTGCTGGAAGCGAACATCCCGGTAGTAGAGCTAAAGAGAATGGAACCTGCGCTTGAGGATGTATATTTTAAGGTCATGGAGGAATAAATATGGTAAGCGTTATCGGGGACCTGGCAAGGAAAGAGATACTATCGTACTATCGAAGCAAACCGGCTATCATCAGGAATATATTAATGCTGGCGATATTCTCTGTTGTCCCTATCCAGCAGATACATGCCGTTCTCGTCAGCGGAGGGTATACTGCATCAGCGCTTACAGGCGCTCTTGAGTATTTGCTACTGTTCGCGTCGTTTTACGCTGTGGTAGTATCCAGCACAATATCCGCGATGGCATTTCCTCTTGAGAAGGATCAAAAGACGATAGAGCACCTGCTATCTTTGCCTCTGACGGATGGCGAAATATTCCTGGGGAAAGTTTTCGCGGCAGTGATATCCGGATTACTTTCTCTGGCTTTTATATTCTCAATAATAGTGGGATATACGTTTTTTGCGGACGGAAGCAGGATCGTGTGGGATAGCGGGCTTCTGACACCATCGCTGATATTAGTCGTGTTCCTCCTTGCCCCCATGGTCGTAGTATTGTCCGTGTTCCTGATAGTCGCTGTGTCAGGCTTCGTTTCCAGCACGAACGAGGCATATATGTCTAGCTTCGTCGTCCTCGGAGTTTTACTCGGCCTGATATTCGCAAAGGCCTATCTCCCTGTAGAGCCGTTGATCTTCAATTTGCTTTTACTGGCCGTACTTTTAACGGCGATCTTTTTAGCCTATTTTATCAGTGTAAAGACATTCAACCGGGAAAGGCTGATATCAAGGGCTTGAAATAGGGCACCGACGCTGACAGGCGCTAATTTTTTTTGAAATTTCATCAGCGGATAAGTTTTTCATAGCTTTATCGGTAAGCTTATTTGTTCAAACATAAAAGTATATATCAATTATATGCAATCTCAATTTGAGTTTTTGAACGGAACTCGTAGTATTTAAATATTTAAAATCAGTTAATTAACGCAAATAAATTTATGAAGGTACTATCATGAAGTTAGAAGAGTTACGTCACGGCACCACCCTGTTAAAGAGAGGATTCGCCAAAATGCAGAAAGGCGGAGTGATAATGGATGTGGTGAACCCGGAACAGGCTAAGATCGCGGAGGATGCGGGAGCCGTAGCCGTAATGGCATTACAGGCCGTCCCTGCCGACATAAGAAAAGCCGGCGGCGTAGCAAGAATGGCGGACCCGGCCATCGTCGAGGATATAATCAACGCGGTCACAATACCTGTCATGGCAAAAGCCCGAATAGGGCATTTTGTCGAGGCAGAGATACTGGAAGCATTAGGCGTCGACATGGTTGACGAATCAGAGGTATTAACGCCCGCCGATGAAAAATACCACATCGAAAAGACAAAATTCACAGTACCGTTCGTTTGCGGTGCCAGGGACCTCGGAGAGGCCTTAAGAAGGATCGCCGAAGGCGCAGCCATGATAAGGACTAAGGGAGAGGCAGGCACCGGGGACGTATCCGAGGCAGTCAAGCACATGAAGATGATACAGGGCCAGATACGCGAGCTTAAGGGCAAGACGCATGAGGAGCTTGTCAGGTACGCCAGGACAATTGAAGCGCCTGCAGACCTTCTTATCGAGACCGCAGAGCTACAGAGGATCCCCGTCGTGAACTTCGCAGCTGGCGGTGTCGCGACGCCGGCCGACGCGGCATTGATGATGAGGCTCGGTGCCGACGGAGTATTTGTCGGGTCGGGCATATTCAAGTCAGAAAACCCGGAGAAAATGGCGAAGGCGATCGTAGAGGCCGTAAACAATTACGACAACCCCGCGAAGCTTGCCGAGATATCAAAGGGTATCGGCACCCCGATGAAAGGCATAGGCGTCAGCACCATGCCAAAGGAAGAGATCATCCAGACACGCGGATGGTGATCCCCGATCGACCTTAAGGCAGGCTCGCCTGCCAATCTTTTAATATTATTTTTATCTCTTTTAGGCATTCATCAAAATTGAAAGCCCTGATCTCGTAATCCCTGCCGACAATAAAATGCATCAGGCCCGTGATCTTCATATTCTCAATGTCTTTACCGGATGGCTCGCTGCTATGGTATATATGAGAATGGTACACGCCTGTTATTTCCTTTCCCTGCGAATCTATCGTTTTCCAGACGTGATATAGTCTTTCGGGGTCTATCATGAACTCGTGCCCCGACCCGAGCTTATTTATCATAGGGATCGCTTCTTCGATATCAATAACGTCATCGCGAGTCTTTCCTACAAGTATCCCGCACGCCTCCTCTGGTCGTCTTTCTTTACAATCACCTAATATCTCGTCTATGATGAAGCAAGGTATTTCAATATATTTGATTTTCATGTCCTAAAATAATTATCGAGGCATCTATATTTTACTATGACTATTGTAAAAAAGAGCAAAGAGGTTAAATTTGAGCAAATATAATTCAATCTGCCAGTAATAGAAAACATCAAAAATCAATAAAGAGGTTGATAAACCTGACATCAAAGACAATCAGGCTAACGTTCATTACGTTAACCATCATAGCGTTCATCCTGTCAGCAGGATGCGTGGGTTACTTAAAGAACCCGATCAAATCGACGCCAACCCCGGCGCCGACGGTAACGGCCACACCATCCCCGGAACCCACAAAAAAGCCGGTCAATGAAACGGTAGAGCGCCATTACCAGTATATCGAGAAATTTTATGCCGGCATAGAAAAATTTAACCGCGGCATAGACTTCATATATAAAAGCCAGTCTTATGCAAACGACATGGACTGGAATAATGCAAGTTCCTATGCGTTAAAAGCCCGCGACAGCATGGAGGATGCTAAGGTCTTGTTTAAGGATATGGAGCAATATGCATTGAACGACAACGAGCTAAGGTTAAGCCAAAAGTGGTACGAGACAGCTGACCATAGTTCGGTTTGCTATGGATATCATAGCGATGCTTATATTGAGCATGAATTCCAGGATTCGAAGGAGACTCCTAACTACATAAAATTCAACTATTACGTAGAACAGGCAAACCACTACAATTCGCTTGCACAGCAAAGCAGGATGCAGGCAGAAGAGCTGCAGAGCGGTGTCAATACCACCATATACGTATAAAGACACTGCTTAATTCTTTTTTATGATTTTTAGGGGTAAAAGTATCCCGGTCATATCCGATTTGAATAAAATTTATTGCTTATTTGGAAAGGATATATGGCATTTAAAGTTCCCGCCTGATTATGGCTGATCAGGTGCGAATCAACCCATCCAAATAAGCGGTTTGACTTAATACCGTATTATAAATTTATAGTTTTCGGAAATAGATTTTTAAACGGTCAATAGTTTATTTAATTAACTTAACAATTTATATAGATGTATTTTTAAAATATGTCCAGTGATGCCTGTTTTTTATCTTTCAGCTCGAATTCCCATTCAACCTTCCTGTACTCGAGTCCTTTTTGCTCAATGAGCGTTTTTGCGAGTTCCGATACTCGCGGTGCGCAGAGTATCCCTCTCATTTTTATCTCTCCGTTCTTCTTTCTAAAGTCAGTCAGGTATGCCTCTAACTGGTACACTGCCGACGGAGTTATCGATGACCTTTTTACCTCTATCACCACGGTGGTGCCTTCCCTGTCCTCGCATAGCAGGTCTATGAATCCCGAGTTGGTGACCTTTTCGCGACTTACGACCCTCAGACCTTCCTCTATTACTGACGGATCCTCGACTATCTTATTGACAATGTCCGACTCCTCACCGATGATATTTAATTCCGCACCGTCATCAAGCTGGAATACGCTTAGAGAATGAATATGCAAAAAATGCACGTGCATATGCTCCTGTGGGCTGGTTCTTTTCGCCTCTATCGTCAGGCCGTCATCCAGCGCATATCTTATCTTCGTGCCCGGCGGCTGCCAGTTTAACGGCTCCCTTTTTTGATTGTTATGGACCATGATGGTGCCGTCCGCTTTTATTATTAACAGGCGGTCCCCATAATCTAAAAAAGATTTCGCACGCCCGGAATACTCTACCTTACAGTTACCTACTAACGTGACCATCAATTTTTTAACGCCTGACCGGGATTCTTCCAGCATGGTAAAAGCTTCTTCCGCCCCGGGATTGATAAGATATTTCATTGCTTCTGATACAATACCTAAAAGTAAATAAATTGAACGAAATGGATTGCAATATTATGTAAAAAAGGTATATGTATTTTTGTGTTTCTGTTTTTTTCATGAGGTCAGCATCTACCAGCCATCCGAAAAGAAACAACACCAAAAAATCAAAAAAAGCCTAAGAATAAAAAAGAAATGATCTTCACTCAAGAGTTTCCATTATCCTGGGACACCAGATCGTCTTTCCTGCCGGGCATCCTTTCTCGGAGCCGATATTCTGGCATTTAATACAGTCTCCCATCTCTTTGGCGACGTTCTGGTAAAGCTTTCCGTAATCTTCAACGCTGTAATCTTTCATCTCATTATCGATAAGATCCTGTCCTATCGTCGATAAAGCTTCCTTGAAACCCTCTACATATCCTTTCAAATATTCTTCGCTCTTTCCCTTTTTTTCTATCGTATCGATCTTTTCCTTGATCTCAGTCATCATTATCACCCGATATAACTACATTTTATTTTTCCTTTCTTTCAATGTCGCCAGCATGATCGGCAGTGCGATCGTCGCGTCACAGTAAACCTGGACGGCTTTGGCGTTATCTCCTACTTTGCCCCAGCTTCTGGCCTCGTCGAGAGTCGCTCCCGATAGCCCTCCTGTCTCAGCGCGGTCCATCGTCACCTGTATCACATAGTCGAAACCGCCCCTGGGCGTTACGAGCATGCTCTGCAGCACATAGTTCTTCGGCACGCCTCCGCCTATGAGCAGCGCTCCCGTCCTCTTTGCCCCATAGCAGGTATCCATGAATTCCCTCATATCCGCGAAGGCATCCACAGTAAGCTTATTCATTTGCTTATATAGCCATGCCTGCAGGCCTAATACGGAATCCTGTATGGCAGGACAGTATATCGGGACTCCCATGTCATATGCGCTCCTCAGGATGGAATGTTTATCATCGAGGTTTTTACCGATCTCGGATAACAATTCCCTTATCGAATATACTTTTGACGGGTCCATGCTCCCGTATATGCCCTGCATCTTTTCCTCGAGGACACCGAAGCAACCCTCGTCCAAAAATACGTCATAGATACGGTTAATATGCTTGTTTTTCAGCTCTATGTCATCCGCCGTGTCGGAGCCCTTTTCATGGTAACCGCCTACTGCCTCGATAGCATCATGGACCATGTTAGCTCCCGTCGTGACAAGAATGTCTATGTGTCCATCACGTATCATATCAGAAACAATATTTCTCATTCCCGCGGGCACCATGGCGCCTGAAAGCCCGAAAAATTTAGTGACGCCGTCATCCTGCATCTCTTCAAGTATGTCACAGGCCATTGCGAGCCTGCCCGCGCCGAAAGCACATCCGTTCATCTCTTTCACGAGATCGTTCACTGTCATGGTTCCGCGAATATTGGCATGTTGAATTCTATTCTCGTACATCTCTGGTCTCTCAACTAATATGCACAGGGTATTATCAAGTTTGTCTATAACGTCCTCCAACAAGTTATTGTATATTTATGTAGTTATTAGTAATCTACAGGATAAAGTGATAGCGTGGTGGAAGCTCACGGGCTGGTCAAATATTTCGGGAGCGTAAAAGCTCTGGATAATTTTGAGATGTCGGTCAGAAAGAACACTGTTCATGGTCTTGTAGGGCCTAACGGTAGCGGAAAAAGCACGATCATCAGGATACTTTCCGCGGATCTAAAGCCTGATTCTGGAGACGTGACCATACTCGGTGTTCCCGTGTCCAGTGTCCGGGAGATCCGGTCTATGGTAAGCCTGGTGCCTGAACTTTCTGCCATACCTGACAGGCAATCACCCAAAAAGATATTTGAAAAGGCCGGAAGGTCGGCCCGCTTACACAGGGAAGAGATCCAGTATAGAATATCCGTTCTATCCGAGATTTTAGAGCTTGACAGCTTACTTGACAGGAATGCCGGAGAATTATCACTGGGCATGAGGAGACGCCTTTGTCTGGGCTTATCCCTTATTAAAGATTCCAGCGTATTGCTGATGGACGGCTCTCTGGCAGAGCTGGACCCCGGGTTTTGCGTGAAGTTCATGGAGGTCATACGGGAACAGAACGACAAGACCGTCGTCCTTACTGCGAATAACATGAGCGTCATTGACCGGGTATGCGACGGCGTAACGATCATACGCGACGGGACCACTCTTTTGAATGAGAGCGTGATGTCGATAAGGCATAAAATAGGCAAGCCCGCAGTCACGATAAAAGTAAGCCCGATCAACAGGGCTAAGCTTGAAGCAGCGCTTCGCCAGCAAATGTACGTGAACAATTTATATACGGGCGAAGATTCCATTATTGTTGAAGTGGACGATATAATTCATATCCCTGTCGTGATCCGCCATGCTGCGGCGCATACGGAAATATACGAGGCAAGGCAGACCATGACAGGCATTGAAGACCTGTATCATACCTTCATAGGGTCTTAACCGGACCTTCATTGGTGTGTCGATGCATGGAAGATAATTTATCAAACGAGTATAGCGGCAAGGATACAAAGATAAGGTACGCCAGGCTGGATGACGCGTCTGCCATATGTAACATACACAGGTCACATATCGACAGCTGGTACCGGCTATTTGACGGAAAAAGGTACGAGACCGGTTACGAATCGATGACTTTGAGCGAAAGATGCGGCACCGGCGGCCCATGGATGAGTGTCGAGACCTGCTCCATCCATTTAAATAATCTTATCCTGCGGAGACATTATCCCATAGTTTTCGAGCATCGCGGCTCGCTGCTCGGAGAGATGGAGCTTTTTATAAGCCGTGAGGGCAGCACATTTGGAAAAAACGCACATATCGGACTTCTATATGTTAAAAAGGGCCATACGAGAAAAGGCATAGGAAGAGCCCTGGTCGATAAGGCTATAGATATCGCCAGGGAGAACGCATGCGATACCGTGACCGTGTCATCGGGAATGAGCACGGAAGGGTTCTATGAAAGCTGCGGCTTTAAGAAGACTTCGGCGCTAGGAGAGGTCAGGATAAAGACCCGTGATCATGACGTAGACATAAGGTCATTGAAAGCCCCGGTAAACATCCAGTCATTCGTATGGGGTAAAGAGATGCGTCCGGGCAGGTATCAGAGTTCCGCGTACCACATCTTTGAAATGCATGACAATATCGCCTTACCGGTATATGCGAATATTTCCCGGCAAAATATATATTACGAGGTCAATGGGAAAAGTTCGGCCGTATCCTGTTTAACCTATGACACTACGCCTCCGAAGACTATATTTTTCGGGTGGACCGATGGGGCCACACTTGCGGAAATGTTATTATCGTCCCTGACGATTTTACATAAAAGGGGCGTGGAAACGGCACATACGATAATGACCATGGAAGAGCATGAGTCAATATCGGATAAGATCGAATCTGATGTTACCGGCCTTCGCAGCATGATGCTGTACCGGCTTTAAAGGATGATCTATCATGAAAGTGAATGAGATAGGCGAAATTGGGCTGATCAATCGTTTTTCTAAGATCCTGCGTTCCGAATACCTTGGCGATGACTGTGCCGTCCTTGACCTCGGCGAAGATTATCTGGTGGTCACGATAGACATGCTCCACCGTATCACGGATTTCCCTTATGAGATGACGCCGTATGATATTGGCTGGATGAGCGTGGCTGTAAGCCTGAGCGACGTGGCGTCCATGGGCGCGAAGCCGACAGGAGTAGTCGCCGCCGTAGGGCTTCCCGGGGATACCGAAGTCGAATTCGCGGAAGGTATCATTTCAGGCATGAGCGAATGTGCAAGATCTTACGGTACGGAGATAATCGGCGGCGATACCGACCAGCATGCAGAGCTCACTATCGTAACTACGGCACTGGGCAGAGTGGATAAAGATAAGGTAAAACTACGCTCAAAGGCAAAGGTAGGCGACCTGCTTTGCGTCACGGGATACGTGGGCACTCCAGCAGCGGGATATAAGGTAATAATAGAGGAAAGAGCAGTTCCTGAAGACGATAAAAAATTACTGTCAAAATATTTCTTCAAGCCGATGCCGCGTGTGGAGGAGGGCATTAAACTTTCAAAGTACCCGTTCGTCACGTCCATGATAGATATGAGCGACGGCCTGGGCAAATCAATATACGAGCTATCGACAGCGAGCGACGTGGGCTTTTTAGTGGATGCGGATAGCCTGCCTTTAAGGCCAGAGACAATAAGGCTGGCGAAAGATCGTAAAGAGTTACTGGAAATGGCTATATGCTTCGGCGGTGAGTTCGAGCTATTATTTACCGTCAGCCCCGATAAAATAGATGATATAAGCGATGTAGCGTTTACCATTATCGGAAAGGTGGTCGAAGAAGGGCTTACTCTGGATGATAAGGGTAAAAGAAGCGAGATCGTCTGTAAGGGATACGAGCACCTGAGGAAAAAAAGAAACGACGTCCATTAAAAGACCCTCCCGGAACATGGCGGAGATCAAATGGGTGTGCATCGGTGCTATTTTAAATAATCTTAAATATTTTAAATTCACATATATTTAATTATGGACTTTACTCTTGTTATTAAAACCCGAAGAAGCATAAGAAATTTTCAAGTCAATGAGATACCTGAAAATGACATCAAAGAGATACTGGAATGCGCAAGGCTTGCCCCGACCGCAAGGAATGTGCAGCCATGGCTCATAGGGACTGTCACGGATAAGGGGATCTTAGCCGGGATCGCGGACGCGACCGACCACGGGAAATTCATAAAGGATGCCGCAGCCTGTTTTGCTGTGTTTTGCGTTAAAAGCGAAAAATATTATCTTGAAGACGGCTGCGCGGCCACTATGAACATTATACATGCTGCAGCTGCAAAGGGCTTAGGTACATGCTGGGTGGCAGGCGATAAAAAGCCCTATGGTGAGACTATAAGAAAATTATTGAACGTTCCTGATGATTATACGCTCGTATCGCTTGTAGCGGCAGGGTACGCCGCCGATCATCCGAGGCCGTTGAAAAAGACAATGGAAGAAGTGACTTTTAGAAATAAATATGTTTAAAAAGAAACGGAATTATCTATTCCGTTTCATTTTTTGCCACGAGCTTTCCTATTACGTATATTGTTCCGCCGCAGAGAATGACTCCAACGACCGCCGATAATATATATCCGATTATCGCGCCTACGGTCGTATCATTGTCTGCGAACCCGTAATCCGGCAGGGGCGCATAATTCCAGAACGATGAAAGTTCTTCCAGGCCGGAAGGTAAGTATCCTATCTTTTCTTCCAGTTCCTCGCTTCCCCATTCCCCGAAAGTTTCACCGGTCGCTATTAAGCCCAGCGGCACTAAGATGATCAATATCGCCAGCGCAATTATAAGGTTTCTTAAAGTCTTATCCATATTATCGCCTCATGCCGATACCGGGGGTTTATCGGTCTTAAATCTCTTCGTTCTCTTCTTTTTCTCCATCAGCAGCGATGGGTCAGTCTTCTGTATATACGCCAGTATCACGGCGGTAATGATCGCCTCGACAAAGCTGAAGAATATTATATGCTCTGCTAACATTGCTGGCATGGTTATCTCAAGGCCGTATGGCATATACAGGGGATTGCCGCTGGCATCCTGATGGAGCATCGGCTGTATCCCGAACATGAATCCCGTAGCTCCGGCTGCTATGGTAAGCGACACATATGCTGCTATCGCCGCAGCGGCTATTCTTTTCTTTGAGGTCACCTCTGATTTTCCGCTAATGAACTTATAAATGTAATACGCGATAAACGGCATCAGGAAGGCCATATTTAAACAGTTCGCGCCGATCGCGGTTATTCCCCCGTCGCCGAATACAAGTGCCTGGATGATCAGTGCGACTGAAATCGAAACAACGGCCGCCCACGGTCCCAGCACTATGCCTATTATTGCCGCCCCTACCGCGTGTCCCTGGCTTCCTCCCGGTATCGGTATGTTGAACATCATTATCACGAACGAGAACGCTGCCGCTAATGCAAGGAGAGGCACCTGTTTTGACCTCAGGTCATTCTTGAGCCTGTAACCTGCATAAGCCCAGATAGGTATCATTATCAAAAAAGCTGCTATATATGTGTATGGCCCTAAATAGCCGTCTGGAATATGCATTAATATCACCTAAATCTATTCTAGTAACTAAAGTTATAAAAATATATCGATTAGTAACACTAACTATGAACATTAAAATTTATATTATTACATTTTTTAAACATTTAGATCCGATCTTAATTTAGATAAATTAAAATTATTACCTATGCACTTTGTTTTTATTATTGGCTTATTCATTGTTTTTTATGATGTAAAAATATCCGGGTAAATTATATTTGGCATGATATGTTATAAATATCACTAAAAGTAACATAAATAAAAAATATTGTAACACAAATTACTTAAAAATATTTTATATTTTATGTTAAATGATCATGTTCATGCTCATTGCTATGGCCATGATAGTGCTGGTGCTTTATAGCGCCATGGCGATGCATATGTTTATGGATAAGGTTTGTATTTAGCAGGATGTCCAGATCGTTTATGACGACAGAAGTCTCGTTGTCTGTCCTGACCATATGATCTTCTCCCATCACGATCGCCCTGTTACTTATCTGCTCGACTATGTCCAGGTCATGAGTTGCGGTTATGATGGTCTTTCCGGCATCACCGAGTTCCTGTAAGAGCTCTATGAGCCAGAGCTGTGTTCTGGGGTCCAGGCCGCCCGTAGGCTCATCGAGAAGAAGCACGTCGGGATTGGTCGCAAGTACGGATGCGATACTTACCTTTTTCTTTTCGCCTCCGCTTAATGTGTGCGGCGCCCTTTCTTTCAGTTTTTCAATACCGACAAATGACATGACGTCATCTACACGGGACATAATCTCATCCTTTGGCATATCAAGCTGTAATGGCCCGAAGGCTATCTCATCATATACTGTCGAGGAAAATAGCTGTATGTCGGAGTTCTGGAACACAAAACCCACTTTCTTCCTGAAGAAAGTGCAAAAATCGTCTTCGGCAAGGGTGTCGAAAGTGTCTTCAGTGACCTCATTCCCGAACGCAAAAAATTCTCCCGATGTAGGATATATTAAACCGTTCAATATCGCTAAAAGGGTGGACTTTCCGCTGCCGTTAGCCCCCATGATGACTACGCGCTCGCCCTTACCTATGCTCAGGTCAATATTTTTAAGCGCATCTATGTTTCCCGCATATGAATACGAAACATTCTTTAGCTCAAATATCGGCTGCATGATAAAACCTTAAATATGTATTATATTACTCGAGATCAACACCAGCGCCACGCTAAAGGTGATACAGAAGAACCCCGCAACATAGTCGCGCGGCATCATATTATACTCCTGCAATATCTTGATCTCGCCGTTAAAACCCCTCGAGATCATTGCCTGGTGGACTTTTTCGCTCATATTGATGGATCTGATAAGCGTGTATCCTATGCGCTCCCCAACCCATTTTTGCTCTTCTATCGTGCTTCGTTTTTTTATCGTCCTGCTTTTCTTCGCTATGTGCATGTCCCTGATGATATCCATGAACAGGAAAATGTACCTATAGCACATGTCTAGCGTAATGACATATATCTTCGGGACCTTTAAGGACCTCAGCGACTTGAAAAGCACCTGCCGGGGCGTAGTTAAAAATAACAGGACGACAGCTGATACACATGCCGCGACCCTTAAAGTGAACGTGACAGCAAGGATCGTGCCCTGGGATGTGACCGATAATGTTTCCGGTAGTCCGATCGGACCCAGATACGCATCTTTTCCACGATACATAATATCCAGGATACTATCCCCCGGAGTGAAAAGATTGAATATCATCGGCAATACTATCAATCCCGTGAATATGGGGATGAACAGCCATACCCGTTTAATGAAATATGTTATCTTTATCTTGCTTAAATATGCGAATACCAGGGTTAATGAATATACCAGGAATAACAGGTATAAGTCCCTCACGACACTTACGGCAAAGACGATCGAAAAGATCGATATAAGCTTAACGCGAGGATCAAGACCTTGCAGTAACCCGTTTCTTTTTGTAAAGCCCTCTGAAACGATGGTTTCCTGAAAAAATGAAAATATGCCGTCAACGGTTTTTCTAATGAAGTTTTTCTTTTTTGTTGTCGCTCCTGAAAATGTTTCGGGAACCTCTTCGACCTCTTTCATCCATCCAGGGATCATCGGATCGCCTTATAGCTCGGTATTGGGTGATATCGTGGTCAGTTTGACGTGCTTGACGCCTTTAAGGGACATCATCCTTTCAGCGATCTCTTTTACCTGCTTTCCGTTCCCGCGGAGCATGATGATCTCAAGGCAGTTATCATGGTCAAGATGCACATGGACCGAAGACTGTATCATGTTCATGTAATCGTGCTGTAGGTCGGTAAGATTGTTGACGAGGCCTCTCTGGTCGTGGTCATAGATCAGGGTTATGATACCTATTCTGTCTCCTTCTACCTCATTCATCCACTCGTAGTGTAAAATATAATTCCTGATGGCGTCCCTTATACCCTCAGACCTTGAAGAATACCCTCTCTTTGCTATTATCTCGTCAAACCTGTCAAGCAGATTATCGGGAAGTGACACGCCGATACGCATTAGTTCCTGTTCCATGTTAAGCTCCTGTATAATTTGTAATATTAATTATAGCAATATTATTACTTTTGATGTTAAAAAGTTTTTGATGACCTATTTATAAAATTAAAATGCAACTAATGTTGTGCGAATACTATATTTTATGTCTATTTTTATATAAAATCTTGGATTTAAACTGATCACGTTTTTCTTAACACATTTAATAATATTTTTATGGTATTATCTCGCAACTGTTGAACTTAACAAATTCGAAATCCTGCTCCTCGATCCTGCCTTTATCTATTAAGTCCTTGACCTCAGGTAGCGTTTCTCTCAGTGCGTTTAATAAATATTTTATCGTAGAGCAAACTTCGAAAAATCCCTTTTCTCCCCATTTCATAGTAACATTAGAATACAGGCATCTTCCCCCGCAGATGTCAAGCACGTCACAGTTTTTACAGGGTCCGGCGATATATGTCGGATCTAACTTATACGGATCGCTTGAAAATATGTTTCCCGCATAAAAATCTTTAAGGCCCGACATGACGGGACATGGTGAAATATTGCCATCCGTCTGGATATTAAATTCAGCCCATCCTGCGCCGCATCTTAACAATGAGGACTCTCCGGTGAGCATTGACCTCATCACCCCCAGGAACGGGTAAATCTTCAATACTCGGCCTTCCTTTCTCATGGTATCGACCCACTGGCCGATAAGTGCCTGAATTCCAGGATTATAGCTCTGTGTTGCCCATTTAGAAAATTCCCTGCGCTTATAGTCGTTATACCAGAAAAGAGCGTTAAGCTGCCAGTGTACGCTGTCGAATGACAGTTCCGGCGAATTTAGCAGATGGTTGACCTGTCCGTATATATCGGTCTGCTCCATCACGGTCATTCTTGCGATCATTTCCCCGCGGTAGCCATTTTCCCTGATCTGCCTGATATTATCCCTTATCTTTGCATAGACACCCATTCCCCTGTAATAATCGGTAAGGGATTCATCACCGTCTATGGATATGGAGATGGTCGGCAGCCTGTTAATATATTCCGGCTCGAGTCTATCGAGCATCATACCGTTAGTGTGTAATAGAAACCTTTTCGCATGAAGAACATCCATGAGCTCTTTCATCTTATCTATCTCTAGAAGAGGTTCTCCGCCATAGAAGATGACAGTAGCCTCAGGGTCCTTTTCGATGAATTTTTTTAAGGCTTCCGTATCATAGTTTATCCTTTCCGGGATAAAATAATCAATGTCAAGGCCATCGTTATGATCGTTAAAATCATCATAGCATTCCCCGTAACAATACCTGCATTTAAGGTCGCAACCGGTGGTAAGCGTAATAAAAAAATTCACGATGCACTGCCTCTCGCTTGAAAATTGACATCAAATATATGTATCTTATATTTAAAGATATCGGGTATTAGTGAACTCATGGATAAAATATTGGCCTGTATGCCTATCGCATATGATCCTTTTTTGACCTGCTGGCTATCCTCTGGTTTATCGTATCCTCGGCCCACTTGATATAATCTCGCTTTCCATTATCCCGCATTATCAGTGCGCCCTTACATGTCTCATGTATCATCATCTGCCCTTCTTCCCGTGAATAATGTTTTTTTAACAGGTCAACTTTCAGGGCATTCCCGATATATGAGCCGTCCCTTGAATTCCAAAAGTCCGTGACAAGCGCAGGGCTCCTGGCAAATAGGTACAGGTCGCAGGCTCGCTCGCCACCCGGGATCGTGATCGCTCCTGCATAATGGTTTTTATCCTGGAGATAATGCGTGATCTCATGCCCTATGATGTATATGCTGCTGTTCTTTGTCAGCCTTACCGTACCGCTCTGAGGGTCATAGTATGCGCTCTTTGAAGCTTTACCGAACTTGATATTTTCCACTTCCGGGAAAAAGCCGTCTACTACGAACTCTATCCTTCGCTTTAGCTCCGGCGCCTTAATGAACGCATTCTCTATCTCTTTCGAATAATCAATAAACGCCAGGGCTTCCACCTATTTTTGATTATTCCTTATCCATATTATTTTTTGGGTATACAGAAAAATTTTTAGATCTGCCAGTTGACTGCTCAGGTATTACCGGGAGAATATTGAACAAACTTATTAATTTAAATATCAAGTGCGGTTGTTTAAAAATAAAGACTCTCTCATACTATCAATAATATCGGGATGTATCCTATTCATAATTTAATTAGGTCTTTTCTACCACGAAGTGCACGAAGGCGGGTAAGGTGCACAAATTTTGTTAACCACGAAGCGCACGAAGGCGAATAAGGAACACTAGACTGTTAACCACGAAGCGCACGAAGGCGAATAAGGAACACTAGACTGTTAACCACGAAGCGCACGAAGGCGAGTAAGATACACTAATTTTTTTAGTATATGATCATCTTCTAAAAAAGTCTTTTGTGTTCCTTGTTCGCCTTTGTGCGCTTTGTGGTGAGAGTTAGTGGTCCTTGTTCGCCTTTGTGCGCTTTGTGGTTGGAAGTCGTGTCCTTGTTCGCCTTTGTGCGCTTCGTGGTGAAAAAACTTCTTGTTATCTTTAACCCATTAGGACTTTCAAAAAACTCATGGAGATGAGGAATATGTTGATTTTGCAATATATTTTAAAACGATGTCCGGGATATTTTTATCAGGCCGCATTTATCGGAAGTCTTTTGGACAGCCATTTTGCGACGATGTCCTGACCCTTCTCAATGATGTCATAATGTCCCGATGATTCTACGAGCGATATCTCCTTAACATAAGTCTTAAAGCTAGTCAGTATATCATAGGCGCCTTTTACGTCAAAGAACGGGTCATGTGTCGAAAATATCATCAACACCGGGATATTTACCTTTTTAGCCATCTGTTTTTCCATGCCCACGCCGCAAGCTTTGAAGAATGATTTTCCATAGGTTATGTCCTTATTCAGGGCACCCGAATCTTCCAGGGAACCGATGATGTTCTTATCGGCAGGGATATGGTACCTGTTACAAAGCTGCCTGTACTCATCTCCCGAAAGGAATTTATAGCGTCTGGAAGTGCCGCTTATCATACGAATAATATCTTTGAAAGTCGATGACAGAATATGGGGACGCCTGATCTTACTTATGCTTTTTTTGATCCTCGTCGAATACTCGGAGATTATTAAGCCTTTTACTTTATCAGGATTTTCAGAAACATAATAAAGCGATAGTATGCCGCCGAAGTTATGCCCGTACAGGTATATGGCCGCCCTGTCATATTTTGACCTTACATCGTCGATAATAAGATCAAGGTCTTTTATCAACCTGTCAGGCTCCATACTTTCCATGGAGCCTGTAGACCGGCCATGGCCTCGAAGGTCGAACGCATAGAATGTAGTGCCTCTGTCCATCAGTTTCTTAATGGGTATCCTGTTACCGTACGGATCGGATCCGCTGTGCAACCCGATACCATGTAAAAATATGATGACGGAAGTCACTTCCATACCGGGGGGTGACCACTCCCTGAAAAATAGTTTTTCACCATCTTCGGCTTCAATAAAGCCATGCCTGCAGACAGGCATGAACATCTCAGCGCGGCTTGCTTCGGTATGCATAATGTCACTATTCTTTTTTTATCATCCTATGCTTTTTGCTTGATCTCTTCCGTCTTTTCGGCAGGTTTATCGGTCACATCAGGCAGTACTTTTTCAGGGTCGCCGATTGACACTATTTTACCCGATTTCATATATGCGACTCTATCACATATCATCTTTACGAATTCCATATCGTGAGAGACGATAACGAACGTCTCGTTAATATCTTCTCTCGCCGAAAGTATTGAGCTTACCACGAATCTTTTCGTTATCGGGTCCATCGTGCCCGTAGGCTCGTCGAGCACGATCACTAGCGGCTCTTTTATCATAGCCTGTGCCAGTGCTACCCTGTGCCGTTCACCCTCGGACAGCTCTTCCGGGAATTTATTTAATATCTCCTGCCCTCTCTTCTCGTTAAAGCCCACTATCTGCAGTGTTTGTACCGCCTTCATCTCCGCAAGCTCGGCTGGAAATTCCAGGCCTATTGACTCTGTCATGTTCTCTATTATGCTCCTGTGCGGATACAGGTCATATTCCTGGTGGAGCAGCCCTATATATGGTTTCGCCCTGCCTCTTGCATAGTAACCGGGCTCGCACATATTGATCCAGTCGTCGCCGATCTTCATCTCGACGATGCCGTCAGTAGGCTCAAGATTTCCGGTAAGGATATTCATCAGCGAGGTCTTTCCTGCGCCGCTTGTGCCGACGATGCCGAAAATCTCTCCTTCCTTAATGTCGAACGTCACTCCGTTCACTGCATTGATGACGCCTCTGTCAACGGAAAAGTATTTTTTCGTGAGATCCTTTACGCTAATTATCGTGTCGCCTGCCTCTATCTGCTTTTTCTCAAGTACGTCGGCCTTACCCATGAACTCCTTGATTATTTCGGCTGGCGGGCCCACCCTTTTAATCTTCCCTTCCTCGAGGAATATTACCTTTGATGCCATCTCCTCTATCACGTCGAAGAAATGCGACGTTATAAGCACTGTTATGCCAAAGTCTTTTGATAGGGCCCTGATGTTATGATGTATGCTCCCTGCGGTCTTAGGGTCAAGTGTACCGGTAGGCTCGTCCGCAAGTAACAGCATAGGCTCCTTTGCAAGCTGCCTTGCAAGCACTACCCTTTGTTTCTCCCCGCCCGAGAGGTCTCTCGCTATATGCATCATACGATGAGATAGCCTGACCTGGTCTATCAGCTCAGCGGCTCTCTGTATCTTCTCGCCCTTATAGTCGATGTCGTCCAGAGCCTTTAACACATTCTCTATAACTCTGTAATCGCCATATATGCCGAAAGTCCTCTGTATCATGATAGCTATGCGTCTCGCTATCTTTGATCTGACTTCCTGGCCGCTATCGTCGAGTATGTCAAACGAATCCGGCTGTAGCGTGCCGTCGCAGCGAGGGCATATCTTACCCGCATTTCCGGGAGGTTCTATCCTTCCGCATTTATCGCACATCGAAACGTGGAATATGACCTGTCCGGTGGCAGGTATGGAAGTGTCTATGCCTCTAAGGACGTTCAGCAGGACGGTCTTTCCTGAACCGCTTCTGCCGATTATGCCTATGACGTCTCCTTCCTCGATCTCGAGATTGACGTTATCCAGAGCTATATCACCGTCATAGTCTACGGTAAGGTTCTTGACTTCGACTAACAGGGCCATATTATCAACCTTCTATGGATCTTACGATATTTTCCGCTATCTCATTGGTATTTTTGATGATCAGGGAAGGCTCTTCGTTTGTTAAGATATCCGTACCCCTGTTTTTCACATCCATCGGGATACTGCCAAGGGAACCTATGCCATACTTACCTGCAAGGTCCTTTACGGTATCCTCGCCGAACGGATAGATCCTCTTGCCGCAATCAGGGCATTCGATGTAAGCCATGTTCTCGACTATTCCGAGGATCTTCGTTTCGAGCATCTTTGCCATGTTGATTATCTTACTGACATCAAGTACCGAGAGATTAGATGAAGTACTGACTATTACAAGCCCGTTCAGGGGAATAGTCTGCATAATGCTCAGGGGCTCGTCGCCCGTACCGGGCGGCAGGTCTATTAACATAAAGTCCAGCTCGCCCCATTGAACGTCCGCTAAGAACTGGTTGATTATTGAACTGCGCATCGGGCCTCTCCATATGACCGGAGAATCGCTTGACGATATTAGTGATTCGACAGACACCACTTTTATCCCGTGAACAGCTTCTATCGGTATCAGCCCGTTAACGTCCGCGCCCATCCTTATACCTTCTACGTTCAGCAGATGCGGCATATTGGGGCCGCTGATATCCGCGTCAAGCACTCCTACCCTGTAGCCTTTTTTAGCCAGGCTGAGCGCTATTCCGGCAGTCACTGTGCTTTTTCCCACACCGCCTTTACCGCTTACGATCGCGATACGATATTTTATAGCGCTAAGGTTTTTCGCTATTCTTATCTTTTGTTCCTGCTGTTCGAGGTTTACCTTATCTTTGCATGTGTCGCATGCATCAGAACCCTTGCTTGCACATGTATCACATGCCGTTTTCCCTGATGTTTCCGCCATTATCAATACTCCTTTAATGTGAACAGTTACAGGTGCCCCTGTCAGATAATTCGTCCAGCATGCCCTCAGTGAGGTCCTCTATAGCGTCTCTAACCGTGCCGATAGCCCCGCCATATACTTTTATGCCGTTGCCGGTAAGCGACATTAACGGCCTGCCCCCGATCCCCGAGACAAGAACAATATCAACGTTGTTCGCTTTTAATAAGTTTGCAGGTGCGGCGCAATTATGGGCGCCTTCATGAGAAATATTCTCTATGCTTGTCACGCCTTCTATAATGCCCTCAGTAATGTCGATCAAGGTAAAGTGTTCACATGACCCGAAATGTGCGCTGATCTCCGAGTCTATTCCATGTGGTGTCATTGAAGGTACTGCTATTCTTGTCATACTAGTCATTCCTGTCTTCTTTTTCATTTACATCCAGATCTTTCGGGCAACAATAAGATTCATCTATGATCCTTTTTCCCTTGCCGTCACCGCATTTACGGTATATCTGGATAGATGAGCAATGCGGGCATCTCTCAGGCCTTTGAGATCTGTCCGGAACATTCCACGTTTTCGAGCAATTCTCGCAAACGAACTCTACTACACAATCGCCACTTTTTACGTAGTCTCCTCCGGAGATCTTGATGGCCTTACCGTTGACAAGGGCATCCGCAACTTTTTTCCGGGCTTTTTGCAGGTCGGTCCAGAAGGTCTTTCGCGATATGCCCATCTTGTCAGCGGCTTCATTTTGGTCTACTTGAAGGAGGTCACAAAGTCGTATAGCCTCTAGCTCTTCTATGGATAAGTTAATAATATCGAGGTTGCAAAGCGGTATCTCTCTTGGCTTATAATATGTGGCTTTGGGTAAGCAAGAGACCCTTCTTTTAACTTTATTGACCATCAAATTACACATATGCGATGTAATAGATAAACTTTTCTATTTTTTATATAGTTACTTATTGTTTTATATCTGCAAAATAACGTGATGAATAAGGATAATTACTTATTTTCATTCGTTATTGAAAAATTTTCATTAATAAGATGTGCAATTTAAAACTGAAAAAATATCCGGCAATATTAAAAATAAATTGGATAATGGATTGAGATCATGATCTTCATAATCTCTTTAGCATTATCGACATTATTCCCGCTCTGGAACCCTTCTCGGGCCCGAACCCGAACGGGGCCATTCCCATGTCGGGGGATCCGAACATCTCCTTATTGACCCTGTCCGTTATCTCCTCGAATATCCTCTTATATGCGACACAATGCGGGTCGACGCTCTTAATTTCGCCGTCAGCCGGAGTCATTGCGTTATAGGGGCATCCGCCTCTGCAATAATTGATGTGGGCACATTCCTTACATTCCCTGTCGACAAGCTCTTTAAACTGATGCATTGTCTTCCATGCTTCGGAACGGGCAAGGTCTTCCATGCCCGGGCGATCATAGACATTGCCCATAACATATTTCGGCATTCCTACAAACCTATAGCACGGGTATATGCTTCCGTCAGGCCCCACCGCAAAAGTATCTCCCATACAATCAACAAAGGTGCATACTGTGCCATGGCCTGTGAAGACACACTTGCACAGGTGGTCGATGTTCATGACCTCGAAACTGCCGAAATTTTCCAGGTATTTATCAAGCAGATAGACAAGCAGTTCTCCATATTCTTTCGGGTCCAGGGCCCATTTTTCAGGCTCATCGCTGCGTAAAGACGGCAGTGCCGGATGCAATTTTAGTGTCCAGCCGTTCTCCATGAAGAAATCGACGATCTCATCCCTGTGTTTAACCGATTCGGAGGTGAACGTGCAAATGAACTTTACTCCAAGGCCGTTCTCTGTGGCGATCTTATAGCCTTTCATCGTTTTATCGTAATACCCTTTTCCTCTCTGGACGTCGTTTATCTTTTTAGGCCCGTCAAGGCTCGAGCCAATGGGAATATCATACTCCGCCAAAATTTTGGCCAGTTCCAGCGTCATCTTCCAGAGATTTGTCTGAAGCGCAAAAGCCACTTTCCGATGGCTTAAGCCCTCAGCCAGCAACGGTAAAGCTTTCCTGTAAAAATCCGCTCCGGCGAGAAGCGGCTCTCCGCCGTGAAATGTAAAAGTCACCGGATCGTCGCGGAAACCCTTGAGCCATTCGACCACTTCTTTGACGGTCTCTATACTCATTTTTGGAGAGTTTTCATCGGAACTCCAGCAATAGTTACACTTTGAAGGACAGCCTAATGTAGGGATAAGCATTACGTGAAAAGGCATTTTTATACCACTCCTTAATTTTTAACCTCTTACTGATATTAGTAATTTCCTGTAGCTTCTGTCATATGTTTTTTTATAAAGATAAAATGAAGATCATGCTATATCGCCCGATCTTTAAACGATCTTATCGATCTATACTAATGTGGATGTTTTCGCTTTCAAGTACTTTACCAAAAGCTTCCGCCTCGATCATGGACTTAAGCTTTGACA
Source organism: Methanooceanicella nereidis (assembly GCF_021023085.1). Lineage (NCBI taxonomy): Archaea > Methanobacteriati > Methanobacteriota > Methanomicrobia > Methanocellales > Methanocellaceae > Methanooceanicella > Methanooceanicella nereidis. The sequence continues at coordinate 144,874 of NZ_PGCK01000007.1, forward strand.
GGGCAATATGTTTGCTCTTTTCAGAAAGCTCCATCGCCAGGGACTTGATATCCTCATATTCCGCTTTTAATGATATGACACGATCATTTTTCTTAAGATATTTTACCCTGACTTTTGCCTCGATGACGTCCTTTCCGTCCGATACGCTTATCACTTTTGTTTCGCTTTCATATGGAAGCATCCTGTGCCTGGACTCGAATATGCGGACGCCTATCGTACCGAACTCTATGGCGAGCAGGTCGCAGACCGCTTCAAGCCTGTCCTCTTCGACATCGACGAATACGATATACTGCATCCTGTTCTTTTTAGTAAAAGCGTTAACAACGAAAACGTTGTTAGCGCCGGCGCTCATCGTCCTGTCAATGACGTAGGGCACTATCTCTCCCGATACGTCGTCTACTGCTGCCATCACCAACATTTTTATCATCCATGTCTAAAGCTCGGACATTATCCTGGCGGATCTCCTGCCTACTTCTATCGCCCTCTTTTTACCTCCAGGTATGGCCGACGACACGTAAGCGCCCGCTATCGCTTTCTTCGCCGCTTCTTCGGGAGACAGCTTACCCATGGCCGTTGCGACCGCTACAGGCACTATGATATTTATGATCGAATGTCCTGACAGCTGGAGCTCTACTACCGGGACAGAGGCCAGAGGTAATACCTCAAGTATCTCTTTCTTCTTATTCAGGACCGCGTCAGGTATCACTTTATGCGACAGGCCTTCGAACACTATCTTTTGCCCGTTCACCGTGACCTCGACGTTCGCATCTGTGTCGAAACCGCAATACTTATTGAGGAAGTCGCTGGGCTTTCTGCGGGCACAGCCTTTATACTCGGTGATCTTGATGCTGACTTCCTTACCGGTCATCCCGCTGAACACCGCGCCGCAGGCAGCCTCGACGTTCTTGACCTTTTCATCATCGAGCTCTCTGATTATATCCTGAAGGTCCTTACCCTCTTTTAACCTATCATAAGTGAACTTAGCTCTTCTGTATACTGCACCGGCCCTTGCGCCGTCCGTGGCCAGTATCATCGCTTTTGTGACGGGGCCTCTTCTTACCTGCTCCGATTTTCTGGCGATAGTATTGGTGGCTACTTTTGCGAATTCCGGCTCCAGCCAGAATTTATCTTTTATTTCCCTTATCCTGTCGGCAGCCTTTTCAATGTCGCCGTGCGAGCTTATCAGCACTTTCATGGCAAGTACGGCATCTGCCGCCATATGGCCAAGAGGTGGCTGTAACGGCCCGCCAGAAAACCCTGCGCCAATTACAAGTGACTCTTCGAACGCGGACAGCATCTCCTCGAAGGCTATCATGCCTACGACCGAAGGTCCGCCTATGTCCTTTAATATGACTCCGAGGTCACCGACAAGCCTTGCAGTATCATATTCCTCGCCCGTGCCCCTTATATGAAGCGTTTTCGGGAGCCCTGCGGCTTCGACCGCGCCCAGACCGGCAATATATGCGCTGTTATACACTCCCATTTCGCCGTATTTTTCACCTACCTCCGAGTCCGGGTGGACTATTTCAAGCACCGCCGCAGCGCCAATTATTGCCGCGATTATCGGGCTGGGGGGCATACCTACATTTGCATATGCTTTTAGCATCCCCTTTGTCCCGGCCTTCGCTCCGTTCATGGCGAGCTCCGGGAATCCCACGTCCTCTCCGAGAGCGCCGTGACCGTACAGGGGGCCTCCGCCCACTCCCATGGGTAACAGGCTTCCGTCTATCCTGGATACCTTATTATCGAATATGTCATCGTAAAGCGCTTTCACCGCCGCATATCCTGATATACGGTTATTTGATTTCGGCGTCGGGATGGCTATCACTCCGCATCGGTCCACTCCGGCGATTATTCTAGCCATCGCCCCGAGTTTCCTGTTCCCTGCGGGCACTCCCGCCTGCGCGTTTGAGCCTGCAAAATAGCACATTGCCGCAGCGATAAGCGCAGCGTTCGCAGTATCAGCTCCTGCAAGCTTTGCCGAGTCTATCGCCTTACGCAGGACATCATCTATTGGAAGGCTTTGCACATTATGGTCCGTGAGCCTTATGTCTGTGCCTCTTACAACATCCTCAACTATGCTGTTAGCGACACACACTGCCGCTATGTTCAACATTCCATGACCTTTGGTCAGGGCTTCTATCCGGTCGTTGGTCATCATATCGATGTCGGATGTCGAAGCCATGATGGCTGCAAGGATTTCTTTTTCCATAATGATCACGATCTTATGTTTCAAAACCGGTGCTTAAATAGTTTCATAAAAGTGTTCAAAAGTTATTTTATATAATATTAAAAATTCATTTCATTATTATTTATAAATAATTAACAAATTTAAAAGCAGGATTTTTACCGTAAATTATTAATTATTTACCTGCTTTACCTTATAATTTATAAGGTAAATTTTTCAATATTTACAAAAAAATTAGAATTATTTAAGTAAGAAATTTACTTTTTACTCCTTGCCATAAAGATACTTCCGACTACAAGAAGCGGCAATATCAGCAATGAAGGACATATGGACTTATTATTCGGCTCTGCTGCCGGCGTTGGCGTAACTTGAGACCCATAGGGTATCTCGAACTCTGCCAGGACCGTATCGCTCACGCCCTTATATATGACAAAACCGGTGACCTTGATATCCCCGGGGACCGCGACCTCGACAAATCTTTCGGATGACGTTTTTCCGGGGCCTATCAGGTCCATCGTAATATCTTCAGCACGGTATCTTTTTCCATTCTCATCGATGAACGCCATCTCGAACCATCCCGTGCTCGCTATCTGTCCTATATTCTCATAGTTATAAACGAGTTTAGGCCACTTGCTGTTTTCAGGGTCTTCTGTGTACTTGCCCGTCATGGACAGGTCTGTTATCGTGACCTGGACTATATTCAGCTTCATGGTCTTATTCAATGTGACCTCTTTATTGATCGGTATCGTCACATCCGCGGCCAAAGCCGGCGCCATGAACAGTAATGCAATAAGCAAGACAGCTAAAATATTAACTATCAGAGTTCGCATGCTCGATAAATCGCACTATAACTATATCAGGATTACGAAGAAAGAAATTAAGGGATTTTTTAATTTATTCAGGCCTTGATCCATCCCTTTTTCACAAAGTACTCATATTCGCTGGCCCACTCCTCTTTAAAGTTCATGACAGCGTACTTGAAGACATCGATGAACGCCTTTTGCCTGGCCTTTTGCTCCGGGAACTGCCTTCCGGTCTTGATCGCGTCAATAAGGTCTACGCCCATATCGCGGGACTTTTTACAGGCCTCTTCCATATTCCCTGGTATCTGCGGCATGGCGACGCTGACGCAGCCTATCGTAAACGCTCCGGACATGTTCATGAAATCGTTCATGAACTCCGCAGTGCTGTCCCCGCCCGAGCTTGCGGTCGTGACCACTGACATGCCATATTTTCCCTCAAGAAGCAGGCAATGCCTGCAGTCGCCCGTGCGATCCATAAAAGCCTTTAATTGCGCGGTCACGCTGTTGAAGTATACCGGGCTGGCCATTATTATTCCGTCTGCGTCCAGTATCTTTTCATATACCTTATCAAAATCATCCTTTTGCGGGCATTCGCCCGTTTTATAGCAATGACAGCATCCCGTACAAAAATTGATCTTCCTCTTAGTGATGTCTATGATCTCTGTCTCTGCCCCGGCACTCTCTGCGCCTTCCAGCGCGCTTTCCAGTAATTTTAACGTAAAGCTGTTCCTGCCCCTGGGGCTTCCCTGAATACCAATGACCTTCATCAAAGGGATATTTATCGATTAATGGATAAAGGGTTTATGGATATATAATCGCGTTTTTTGCGATGATCTATCGTTTTTTGCTCCTTTCGGTCATTTTCGTAAAAAACCTGCCTACGGCTACCGGGAACCTGTATGCGAGGAAAAGATATGCGGCGGTCTGGAAATTTGCTGCGACTACCGGCTTTTTCGACCTGATCTTTTTTGCCAGATCTGTGCCTATATCCGCAGGGTTCGCCATTGCCTCCTTCGGTATTCCCAGGGGAGAGGCCGACTTCGTGTCCGTTATAGGCGGATGCATCAGATCGACGCAGATGCCGTATTTTTCAAACTCCAGCGCCAGCGTCCTCGTCATAGCCTCAATGGCGCCTTTCGTGGACGCATAGCCATATATGCCTGAGAATCCGGTTATGCCCACACCTGAGCTCATGTTGTGTATTATACCGCTCTTCCTGGCTTTCATATGCGGAAGAACTGCCTCTATCATACGGATATACCCGAAGTAATTTACTTCAAACTCTTTCTTTGTTTCCTCCACGGACTTTTCTTCAAATGGCTTGAAGACGGCGATGCATGCATTATTGACGAGTATGTCTATCCTTCCCCATTTTCCCATTACTGCGTCAACAGCTTCTTTTACTTCCTTGTCCGATGTTACGTCACATTTCCGGAACAGCAGGCTGTCACTATGATCCGACATAAGCTGGGACAGGTTCTCGGCAAAAAGATCAAAGACCGCTACATTATACCCATCCTTCAATAATGATGATGCCATATGGAACCCTATGCCGTTATTCCCGCCGGTGATGATCACTACCTCATTGCCACTGCTCATATGTTTTCCGCCATGTATCGGTATTAAAGAAAATGTCCGTAGCCTTATAACTTATTGTTCCTTTCCAGTTCCCTTATTCTCATCTCCATCTCGATGAGTATGTTCATCATAGCGGCCTCCGTATTATTGGGATGGTTCACGAGCGTCTCCTCGCGCCTGCCGGCAAGCTCATAGAGCAGATAATCAAATATCTCCCTGCGGCCTTTATCCAGCGTCATGCGATACCCTTCCCATTTGGATGCGGCTTTCATTAGCTTAAGTCCCGGCATATTTTTCACCTCAAGCTTTACACTGGCAGGCGGGTAAATAAATGCGAAGAATAAGCGATTTGAAAATAATTAGATGGGAAAGCAGTTTAAGGCTCTTGATAATGCTTTAATAAGTCTTCCTTTATTGTCTTACATTACTTTTTAATCATGAAGCGCACGAAGGCGAACAAGGAACACGAAACTGCTAACCACGAAGCGCACGAAGGCGAACAAGGAACACGAAACTGCTAACCACGAAGCGCACGAAGGCGAACAAGGAACACAAAGGACCTTTTTTAGAAGATGATCATATACTTAAAAAATTTGTGAACCTTATTCGCCTTCGTGCGCTTTGTGGTTGGAAGCCGTGTCCTTGGTTGCCATTGTGTTCTAATTAGTAGAGCTTTAATGTCCTGATATAATACGTCCGGATAAATTTTTAGTCTTCTTTTTTTAGGTATGGATATCTCTCTTTAGGATATTTTTTACTTTTTAGCTTGTCGAGGAGCTTCGAGACTCTCTCTTTAGCCTCCTCTGTGCTTTCTATGTCTATTGAAATGTCGATGTCTACGATGTCGCCTTCTTTACAGCCTTCCGGCATGATGGCCATTGGCAGGTCGAAGGATATACGCTCGTCTTCCCTTAATAAAAGGACCGCGAATTCGCATTCTATCCGGTCTATGGTAGCTTTCATTCTAAACAACTTTATTATGTTCCCATATATTTGAATTATTCCAAAAGGACTTCCGGATTATTTTGCATATATTTGGAATTTATTTTATACCAATAAAAATATTTATTCGCGTTTTTATAAATTAATAGTCGGTATATTCATGAGCGTGACGAAAAAATCGCCTGTCCGTAAATATCATTGCTTCAGGCAGTTGATCATGGTGTTCATCACCCTGGTCCTGTTAGCTACTTTATGTTTTAATATTTTAGGCGCGGCCCAAGATAACGCCAATGTCTACATAAGCTCAGTATGTTTTAACGCTCCCGGGAACGATATTACGAACCTTAACGGCGAATGGGTAAGGATCGTTAATACGGGTAAAGAACCCATACCGATGGAAGGCTGGAAACTGTCCGACCAGGGAGAAAAGCATGTATACGCTTTTCCACCGTTTACGATAGGCCCTGAGACCACTATAACGGTCTATACGGGAAAAGGTCAGGATAGTGATCGCGAGCTATTCATGGGCTTTAGCGAGCCTGTCTGGAACAATGACGGCGATATCGCTACTCTGAAGGATAATTCTGGCAGCATCATCTCCCGTTATGATGATATTTCCGGCCTGCCTGCCGTGAGCCCGCTGTCTATACAGGCCACTCCGGCGGCATCACCTGCTGCAATAGATATGCAGGCTCCGCTATCGGAATTGTCAGTCCATTTCATCGATGTCGGGCAGAGCGAATCGATATTACTTATTTCGGGCGACTGGACAATGCTTATAGACGGCGGCACAATCGACCAGGGTGAAAAAGTATCTGGCTATCTAAAAAGCCATGGCGTAAAAGATATTGACGTCCTTGTGGCCACTCACCCTCATTCGGACCATATCGGCGGCCTCATACAGGTGATGAATGAGTTTCCCGTAAAAATGGTACTCGATAGCGGACAGATACATACGACAAGGACATATGAGCAATTCCTGACACTCATAGACCAAAAGGACATTCCTTATGTACAGGCTGAAAGAGGCCAAAAGTACATATTCGGGCAAAACCTGGAAGTCGAGGTCCTGAACCCGCCGTCGACATATATTGCCGATGACCTTAACGAGAATTCCGTAGTGCTAAAAGTGACGTTCGGGAACGTTAAGTTCTTGTTCACCGGGGATGCGGGCTTCGACGCTGAAAAGAACATGGCGGCATCCGGTGTCAGCCTCGATAGCGACGTTTTAAAGGTCGCGCATCATGGAAGCGCTTATGCTACCGGCGAGGCATTCCTTTCTAAAGTAACGCCTGCCGTCAGCGTCATCGAGGTCGGCGAGAATAATTATGGCCATCCCTCGCAGGAGACTCTTGACAGGCTGAATGCGGCAGGATCCAATGTGTACAGGACAGATCTTAATGGCGACATCGTCATCACGACGGACGGCACGACCTATAAGGTCACTGATGAGTCCGGCGCTTCAACGATTTTCAGCACTGTTCCGGGAGAGCCTTCTCCTGTAACGCCTTCGCCTCTGACAGAGCGCATTCCGGGACTTGATAGGCTGGTATACATTATCGTGTTAGCGGCCTTGATAATACTGGCCATACTGGTCATCTACTGGATACTGCCCAAAAAGAGACGTAAGAGAAGAAAATGATCTTTAATATCTGATCCTATTTTTTATGGCCTTTCACCATAATATTAAAATAAGTCGTTCTCTATTATCTTTTAATTTATTAATAGAGGAAGGCCTGCTCACATGTTCGACCAGTCGCTTATCGAAGGACTAGTGTCTCAAAATAATTATTACAGGGACCAGAAAGAGGTACGGGAATTGCGAAATAAGGCGATCCGGATGTCCCACAAGCATCATTTTGAGAACAATGCTTTTTACAGAAAGTTCTGTAAAGCAAAAGGGATCACAGAAGAAGTTTCGCCAAAAGATTTTCATGACCTGCTCGTACCTGACGGCGTCTTTAAGTCCTATGAGCTGGAAAATCCTGAGAAAGAGCCTTTAAAGTTCAAGAAATGGGTCGACGGCATTGCCTCTATAAAAACCGATTTTATCCCTAAAAAGACAAATAGCCTTGAAGAGATGCTGGAAGAGTACGACAGGAACGGGATGTTCCTCGGATATAGCAGCGGAACTTCGGGAAAACTGACATTCCTCCCCAGGGATGGATTTACCAGGTCAATGATAGTAAGGTCGTACGTCGAAGCCGTTGACGCTACGGTCAAGATCAATAAGGGAAAGGACCATTTTGTGCTCGGTATACCCGGAAAGACTTTCCTTCAGGTCGGGTTCAACGGGCGTACTACGGCAGAGGACCTTTCCCCCGGTAATATTTTTTTTGCGATGAAAGAGCTAAAGTCGGACATCGTTAGGATAAGGATGAGAGGCCCCCGAAGTCCGAAAGAATATGCGATGAACGAATTGATAAAAAGGATGATGCCGGGAATGGAAAATAATGCGGTGAGCGGTCTTGCCGGCGAGCTTTTAAAGAGAAAAAACGAACGCGTAATATTCATGGCACCGCCATTCCTGATAGTCAATACGGCTAGATACGTCCTCGATAACGGCCTTGACGCAAAATTATCCCAGGACAGCATACTGGCGTCTACAGGAGGATTCAAGGGCAGAAAGGTCACGAGCAGGGACGATATGAACAGGCTCATTAAAGAGGCCTTTGGCGTGGATGAGAACCGCTATATTGACCTCTATGGCATGACCGAGTCCAATTCCATCATGGTCGAATGTATGGAAGGGAATAACAAACACATTCCACCATGGATGGAAGTCGTACTATTTGACGATCATATGGAGCCCATAGAGCCGAAGGGTAAAGTTACCGGCTATTATGGTTTCCTGGAAGCTTCCAGCAGGTCTTTCCCCGGGTTCATAATGACAGGGGATAAGATAACGGTGGACTATGACGGATGCAGCGCATGTGATAAGAAGACTCCAGTGGTCTCCGGTATCGGAAGGGCGCCGTTGACGGAAGGCAGAGGGTGTGCAGGGGTCCTGTCAAAGACGGTGGGTGGCGCATAATGGTAAAAGAGTTCAAAGGTTACTATCTCCCCGGTTCTCTCGAAGATGTTGAAAAGAGCCTGGAAATCGAGGAAAGAAAGCTCGAGGACGCCGTGATACTTGTCCCAAGGGTAAATCCCGAACAAATAAAGAAAATTGTTAGCGGGTTGAAAGAAAACCGGGAAAAAATATCCGCTATGTCCGCTGAGGAGATAGCTGATATCTACGATAATGTATCTCAAAAATGGAAGAATAACGACTACGATAAAAAGAAGGCCGCTCTGCAGTATTTGCCCGAGCTTACAGGCCTTTCGCCGGAACTGATAGAATATTTCCAGTTCAGGTCGATATATAAGATCAATAACAAGACCATAAAATTCCTGTCAGATCTCAAGCTTAATGAGGATATTTTTAAGGATTTTGTGAACATTAAGCCGACAGACACTTATTTACGGGCATATGCCGGCATGTTCGATAAGCTTAATCTTAAAAAATATGCGGAGAATAAAAAGGACATAAGGCTAGTGACTTACATCACTCCCTCAAATGTCCCCGGCTTTATCGAAAGCCTCGGGATATTCCTCGGCAATATCGTTAAAGCGTCAGTGCTAATAAAAACTCCTACCGTGCAGCCATTGTTCGCCCCGCTGTTCGCGGAATCGGTCTCGGAGGCCAGCCCCATCCTTGGTGAGACGATAACTGTCATTCCCTGGAAAGGCGGCGATGAAAAGATCGAAGACACTATCTTTAGAAATTCCGACGTAGTGAGCGTGGTCTCGGGCACAGATACCGCATTGTCCGTAAAGCAAAGGATAGACCGGCTAAATAAAGAGGGGTATAACATTAAAGGCTGCTACCACGGCGGAAAATTCGGCGTTGACCTGATCGCCGGGGAGATGGCCACGAGGGAAGTCGCAGGGCTGGCTGCTATAGACGGCATAGGATATGAAGGGTATATGTGTGCTTCACCCGCCTTCGGTTTCTTTGTTGAGAAAGGGGGGAAGAACTCTCCGGAAAAGTTCGCGGAGATGATGGCGGAGGAAGGCGGAAAGATCGCTAAGGCCATACCTCAGAGAAATTATTTTAAAAAGCTTCGCGACAGGAAGATGGCGGAATTGATCGCCAGCGACGTCGATGGCTGTAAAATATTCACTTCGCCGGAACAGGATTTCGCGGTCCTGTATGAGCCAGTGCCGACATTAAAGTCAATAGGCCAGAACAGGCTGATACGTGTCATGCCGGTGGATCGTATTGAGGATATCATACCCAGGTTCATGCCATGGAAAGAATATTTGCAGACTGCCGGAATAGCCATACCCGACGATCGTTTACTTAAGATCGCCGATAAGATGGGTAAAGTGGGTTTCTCGAATCTCCGGATCGTCGGCACAGTACCTCTGCCCAGGCTGGGAGAAGCATGGGATGGTAATTTCCCGGTATATGAGTTCTATATTCCTGATTCCGTACACTGGGTATCCATTAATGCCGGGAACATGGAAAAAGAGATCACAGAGCTTCACAGGTTGAAAGAAAAACTGGTCGATAACGGTGTTTTCGGACTGGATGATCTTGTAAGCATGAATTAATAAAAATTATTTTTAATTTGTTTTAATCTTTTTTGCTAATCTTAAGCATATTATTTTTACATTAAATTTATTTTTTTATATAAAATTAAACATCATATTAAATTCTAATAAATTTTGATGTTTAATATATTAATTAACTTGCATATAAAAAATTATTGATACATTATTTTCTATTTTTAATACAAAGTTTAACACAAATTTAATCAATATAATTGTAAAAGACTTTTATCTAATTGTTAAAAAATATATTTATTATTATAATGTCAAATTATCAAAAAATTAATTTTGAATGAAAAATTTTATGATGTATTATTATTAATTTACATATTGGAATATATCGGGGGGTATATTCAATGAGCTTGCTAGATCTACTAAAAATATTCGAAGAACCAGACATACAAAAAATGGAAAATGAAAACGATGTGGAGGGACTATTAAATCTCATAAAGACCAAAAGAATAAGTCCCTTAAGAGTAAAGATCACCCAGGCCTTAATAAATATAGGGGAACCTGCGGTAGATCCTTTGATCAATGCCCTCGACGATAAAAAGTGGGAAGTCCGGGCATATGCAGCCGAAGTTCTCGGCCAGATCGGAAGTAAAAAGGCACTTGACGCATTAAACAAAAAACTTGAAGATGATAATTATATCGTCAGCGAGACAGCGCGCGAAAGCATATGGCATATAAATAAATGTGCTACAGTGGTGGATATTTTTTAATATCCCCATTTCATGCATTTATTAATCTATTTTTATTATCATGTTCTTGATCAACTGGTTTGAGTAATCGTTGAAGAGTATAATGCCTTCATGCATTAACATTATCGCATTTTCCATGTTGTTATTGCCTTCCAGTTTGATGTCTTTGCTTATCGGGTCAAGATATGTTTTAGGATTGTTGTATTTCCCCATCTTTATTTTACCGATCCAGGCCTCGATATTTTCAAATAGCTTACTTAATTCCTCATCTTTAGTCCTTTTATCGCCAAGGAAATTATTTGTGACAAGATAGAGGATAATAAAATTCTTGTAAAATTTACGGAACTCGTTAATTGCCTGTGACGGGTTGTTGATTAAATTATCATCAAGGTCGACAGCGTATTTTATCGTATCCGTGTAATTTGTATATATGAAAGTCCGGAGTATGTCCGGATTATTCGATTCAGTAGACACTCAATACCCCCGCATTTAATAAGCGATTCAGGGGTTATTTATTCTCTGATGATAAGAATTTTACGTTAGAGCGTGATATATCGAAAAAATTATATTTTAAGTTTTACAAATATTCGGATTAAATATATTAATAGGAAAAATTAGGTTTATATTGATACCACAATTACTTAATTGATCTTAACATACGGTCTCACAATTCTAATCGACTATCTACCTGAGTGGCTTATTGTATATTATCAATAGAAATTATTAGTAAACCCTGCTCATTATGCAAATTCTTTACTGACGGTGGTTTAGAAAATGCTCGCATAATAATAGTTTATAAAACTGATACATACAATATTGATCTGATCAAAACCCCTTATTAGATTATTAGGGAAAAAATTTATATAATACGGATATAATTGTTGATGCAACAAACTGATAGGAATAAAGATCATAGTGATTAGTGATATCATATTATCTAAAAGCATTTTATCAAAAGCTCTAACGTATTATTGATATCTTGTAGGATGGATATAATTTGGATTTTGGTATAACCCTTCAACTGATATTGTTGGGAATTCTTTTGTTATTGTCAGGGTTCTTTTCATCGTCTGAAACCGCCCTTACGTCAATTAATAAAATTCGTCTCAGGCATATGGTGGACGAGAAGGTAAAAAACGCGGACCGCATTCAAAAATTACTGGAAGAGCCCGGTAAACTGTTAAGCACCATACTGATAGGCAACAATATAGTCAATATCAGCGCTTCAGCCCTGGCCACATCCCTTGCCATAGAGTTCTTTGGTGATACGGGCGTAGGCATCGCCATGGGAGTAATGACGCTGCTCGTACTCGTGTTTGGCGAAATAACTCCTAAAGCGCTTGCGATACAATATTCTGAAAAAATATCGCTGCTGGTGATAAAGCCCGTATCTATCATAGTCTGGGTACTTAGCCCGATAGTGGCAATATTCAACTACGGTACGAACGGATTGATCAACCTTCTTGGCGGAAAGAGGGATAAAAACGCTCCGATAATCACTGAAGAAGAGCTCAAGACGCTGGTAAATGTCAGCCATGAAGAAGGAGTGCTTGAGGTCGATGAAAAAAGCATGATTCAAAATGTCTTCGAATTTGGCGACCTTCATGTAAAAGACGTCATGATCCAGAGAACGGATATAGTGGCTATCAATATCAATTCCACATTCGATGAAGTTACCGAGATACTGAAGACTGAACAATACTCGCGTTATCCCATCTACAAGCAAAGAATGGATAATATCGTAGGTATCCTGAACGTAAAGGACTTCTTTTTCTCAAAGGAATCAAAGGAGACTTTCGATATTAAAAAATATATGAGGAAGCCCTACTATACTTTCGAGTTCAAGAAAATATCCGAAGTATTCAGCGATATGAAAAAGTTCAGGGTACACATGGCCGTAGTGCTGGATGAATACGGCGGCACCGCAGGAATTGTGACGATAGAGGACCTGATTGAAGAGATCGTGGGCGAGATCCAGGATGAGTACGATATTCAGGTGAACGAGATAGAGGAGATAAAAGAGGGCGAATATCTCGTCGACGGCAGCACCAAGATAGACACTTTCAATGAGATACTGAACGTCAATATCGAGTCGGAATACTATGATTCCATAGGCGGGTACCTCATCGGCGAGTTCGGAAGGCTGCCTCAGGCTGGAGAAAAGTTAGAAAAGGAAAATATTGTCTTTACGGTCGAAGGCGTCGATAAGAACAGGATCAAAAAAGTGAGAATAATTCTGGGCGCGGGCTCGGAACCGGTTGCGGCGGAAGCGGAATGATCCTGTAATAATTTAACTGAGGAACAGAGCACGAAGTGCTCGAAGGTCCACTATTTTTCACCACGAAGCGCACGAAGGCGAATAAGGTTCACAAAATTTTTTTAAGTATATGCTATTCTTATAAAAAAGTCCTTTGTGTACCCTTGTGTTCCTTTGTGCGCTTTGTGGTGAGAGTTAGTGTTCCTTATTCTCCTTTGTGCGCTTTGTGGTGAGAGTTAGTGTACCCTTGTGTTCCTTTGTGCGCTATGTGGTGAATATAAGAGTTTTTACATATGTAATACTAGATCCAATACAAATCCTATTATCAAGGATATCTGATCATCACATATCCCGGTTTGATATATCATGCCAGCGAATGTTTCGAGTATGTGCTTTCCTGCCCGGATACCTGTTCGATGACTCCCGGCTCAGGTGGGCGGATATCATATTTTTCAAACTCTTTCCATACGCGTGACGTAACGTCCGACATGTAATCAAACTCTTTCCTGAGGTCATGCACGTATGCCTTAGCCCTTATACGCTTATAGAACGGGAAATCCTGTAAAAGAATGACATACGGATGGTCTTTATTGATAAAGAAATATTTTGACGTGATCACGGCTTCTTCGAAGATCTTCATAGCAAGCTGATAATCGGAGCGGGAATCGACGAATATGTCTATGATGACGAGCATCTCTATGTCCCCGGCGTTCGCGCTGGCGATTGCGTCCTGGAATATCAAGTAGTTCGGCAGCGTGACTTTATCCCCGAAGGGTGTGATCATCTTCGTAGCTCTCAAGCCGATGTCTGTGACCTCGCCGTAATAGTCCTTATATCTGATTTTATCTCCGATGTTGAATGGTTTTTCTATAGTGATGACAATGCCGCCGATTATACTGGCAAAGACGTCCTTAAGCCCAAAACCAAGAGCCGCACCCAGCAATCCTGAGAATGCAAGTATTTCGCTCGATGAAAGTTCAAATGTCATACCGAAAATTATCATTAACGAAACGGTCCATACGACGAACTTTAACAGCGGTATGATCATCTTGATAGTGATCCTGTAGTATCCGAGCTTTTCTGAGAAACGGGAGAATGTAAAGGTAATAAGCCTGGTTATCAAGTAAGCTAGGATAATTACGACTATGGCAAAAATTATCTTATCATAAGAGATCTGGGATAAGAGCTTTTGAAGCAGGTCTTCTTCCATTTAGATCACCTGCCTGCTTTTTCTGAGATAAGCTACGATACTGTAAAGTGCTTCCGACGTTATGGAATATGTATCTTTATCCTGCGTAATAAGCCCCTGTGTCATCAGCCTGTACAGGATCTTATCTATGTCCTCTCTGCTCCCTGCTATACCTTTCAGGTCTTCTCTGCTTACAGTCTTCATTGATAATATTATGCTTAATATGAACGACTCAGAATAATCTATGTCAATATTGAATATCGGCTCTTCGATCTTACTTGACTTAATTGTCGTCGCTTCCAGGCTCCTGTTCCATATGACCACGGCTGTGCCCGGATTCCCGAAAGAGACGTTGTATGTTTTTTTGAATACGACATCTTCAGGTGCGACGATTTCTTTTTTACGGTATAAGCCCTCAAAATTTTTATAGTTGATCTCAGGTATGGGCATATCTATAGTAAAAGGCCCGATCTTAACATTTTTCATATAAAAATGAATGAGGGGTTTATTTCGAGCTTCCACATCTTCTATGAACTTGACCTCGTCAGGCTGGTATCTGGACATGATCAGCTGTTTTATCATATCCTGCGAGAACTTTGGCACTTTTATTACCACGGGGAAGTAATGGTCCAGCTGGTATATCTCGTTAAGATAGTTCCATGAAAAAATGTTCCACGTAGTTATGAATATTTTATCGGGATCAACAACACGGTCTAAAAAATATTCCAGTACGTCGAATCCGCCGATCTTTCTCATATAAAGGTACTGGCAATCATCGATCAATACTATCGGCTCAGAATTGTCAAGTGCTGACAGCTCTTCTTTATTTTTAACGATCTTCGTTAACGATATTTTTGTTATTTTTTTAATAGAAAGCCTTTCTATTTCGTTTATAAGAGTCGTCTTACCTGCATATGGCTCGGATATTATTGCTATGTTCGTCTTTCTTCCGGTCTCGAGCGTATTTAAGGCTTTCCATATTTTATCTATCTCATCGCTAAAACCGATGATCTGCTGTTCCATTTTTATCTCTGGTTCTTTTTTATCCGCAGGCATATCAGACAACTTCTAAATTCTGTCGAAACGTTCGAGATCGTATTGATGATATTGTACATAATATTGAAATCATGGCTTAAATAATTATTTTAAACATTATTTAGACTTCGTAACCTGCATAATCCTTCGCATAGTTCTGGCTTTAATAATTTACCGGGACCATATTTTTGCAGAATAGAACCTATTAGCTCTTCACTGTTCAGATCTTTATCGGGATCATATCTTATGGATATCTTATCATCAGCCGTTACCGGGGTTTTATTAATGTCTCTGCGATAGATCGCTTTAATTCCGGTTATCCTATGACCGTTTAAATTAAGTGGAGTGCCATCATCATCTTTAGAACCGATAGGCTCGCACAAATAATATTCTTCTATCCTGCCTTTTTGTCTTGTCTTATATGTTGAGATAGCAATATCTCCGTATCTTGCTTCAAGCATGATGATACCAGCGTAATATGATCTTTGAACGTAAATTGAACTATCCATTTTTGTATGTTAACCTAAATATTTTATTCAGGAAAGATCAATTAGATTTATAGTTAAAATCATTACTATCTATTTTACCCATCACTATATAGTATACTGTAAAAATGTTATTCTATTCTTCTTTTTATTAGTTTTATGGTGATCAAATGTTAGCGATCCAATCCCCGATAATAAAAAATGATCCCTGTTTATTACGTGTAAGTAACGTGACATCGGCGTTAAGCTTCTATCGCTCTGCCTGTAAGAGGGTTATCGATGAAAAATATTTGCTGGAAAATGAGATGTCATTGTCGGAATGCAATAATAAAGGGCTTACATGCGTTCTTGAATACTAAGATATGCCCTCAGGAAAGATACTGTTTACAGAGTATATAGATCTGAACGATGATATTAACATGATGCCGTTAATATAGGAAGTCTAATTTTTAATCACTGTAAAAAACTAAAAACCTATATTTTATATCAGGCATATCTTAAATGGATATCTGATGGATGAACGTTTAAAAAAGCAGATCGATTTCATCGTAGAGATAGATAAGCTCAAAAACGTATTCCGGCAATCCTATCTAATAAACGACTCCAGGAAAGAGAACTCAGTAGAGCATTCCTGGCACCTTGCATTGATGGTCGTAATATTGTCCGAATACGCTGATATGAAAAATATTGATATTTTAAGGGCAGTAAAAATGAGCCTTATACATGATATCGTCGAGATAGATGCCGGCGACTCTTTTGCCTATGGCGAAACCTCCTGGAAAGAAAAAATCGAAAGAGAACGATCCGCTGCTAAAAGGCTTTTTAATATCCTGCCCTCGGATCAGGCAATAGAATTAAAAATACTCTGGGAAGAATTTGAAAATATGTCTACGCCGGAGGCAAAGTTCGCAGCTTCTCTGGACCGGCTACAACCGTTGCTCCAGAATTATTTTACTCAAGGAAAGACCTGGCGGGAGCATGGCGTTACCAGGGATAAAGTGATAAAAAGAAATGTACCGCTAAAGGATTTTTCAGCGGAGTTATGGGAACTTGCGGTTTTTCTTATAGATGATTCAGTTAAAAAAGGATATCTGAATAAATAAAATTAAATTATGCTTCTATAGTCTCAATATCGCTCTGGCTTTAAAGTACCTTTATCCTTGAAATTATTCAAGTTCAATTTATGGGTGCCAAACTGGGCTATTACGAACTTATCCGTGCTTGAGTAAATAGAAATTTTCTTATTTATAATATCGATATCCTTTATTAATCCAAGGCCCAGGAATTCTCCCGAAGTGCCTATTAATCCAATGATCAATCCTGCGAAATCATCCGGATGATAAATGTTCAACGATCTTACTTCTAAACTTTTCTTAAGTGCTGCAATATTCTCGATCTTTTCTTCCGCAATGACCAGCGCATCGGTATCATTTTTCTCCGCGTGGATGATCTTATCTTTGTTCACCGTAATATATGATCTGTCCACTATAGTGCCATTATTTAATATCGTTCGCTGGAATGATATATCCTTAAAATAATGCTCCGATAAAGAATATCCTTTAAAATGTTCCCTAAACGCTCTTTGCCTCAAGTAAGCCCTTTCAGATCTGGTTTTTTGCCTTGTCTCATTCGAGACCGGATAGCGCAATACCTTTATTCCAATTCTTTTATAACTATCCAGGTATTTAAGCTCATTATCATATTCCAGTGCGATCAAAAGATCGGGCATCACGGCATTTATCTTCTCGGTCTTCAGTGCTATGCCATAACTTCCTGTCGCCAGCCCGGTAGTGTTTATCATAACCGGTAAATCTCTTACCTTTCTCATCATCTTTGCAACTCCGGTCACCATTTGTAATAAATGTCCGGATGGAGACGTAGAACCACAAAAATAGCCGTCTATCATGGAATACTTATCGTTATCTCTTTCCCCCAGCGATACCACCGAAGGCGGACCGATGTCACTCTGCCCTATATCGGAGTCTATGACCGATATGCTTACTGATTCTGAAACTTTTTTTATGAGCGTGGATTTTCCCGTATCGTTTTTACCTATTACAATACATGTTTTATGTGTTTTAATGGTTTTTACCAGATCATTTATATCATACGGCATATCCTATCACGAGAGTCGGGCACCATTCTTACCTGCTAATAATATACATGTATGTCAAGTTCTCCTTTCTTACCAATGACATTGACAAAAGTGCTATCATTCACTTTTTTAAATTCGAGATCGGTCATGGCTTTACCGACCTTCAAGTTATTTATCTTTACATGATCGAGCCATACCGGTAATTCAGGCTTTATCATCGAAAGGCTATTATTCAAGGCATCCGGTACGAGCCCTAAAGAAGATATCAGCATATATGGTATCGATCCCGAAGACCATGCTTGCGGGCTGCACGCTACCGGATATTTTGTCGGTATACTGTATTTTTCTCTCTCATACCCGCCAAATAGCTCGGGAAGCCTGTATCTAGGCTGAAAACTTGCGGCCTCAAAAAGGCCGTTGAATAGAGTAAGTGCCTCATTTTTAAAACCATACTTACTAAGGCCCATTGCGATTATTGAATTATCATGAGGCCAGATCGTTCCATTATGATACCCCAGAGGATTATATCGTTTTTCATGGCTGGACATCGTCCTTATGCCCCAACCTGAAAACATATCTTCCTGAAAGATCCTGTTTACTATCCTTTCTGCTTTTCTGCCCTCTACGATGCCACACCATAAACATTGTGCCGGATTTGATGCTGTCACTTCGCAAATGCCTTCCTTATCTATGGCAAGGGCATAATAATCGTTCTCTTTTACCCAAAAACTGCGATTAAAATCCTTTTTTAGTTTTTCAGCATCTTTCTCGAGCCTTATCGCATCATGCTTTCTGCCGATCTGTTTAAATAGTTTTGATATGCGCTTTTTTGCAAGATACATATATCCTTGAAGTTCAACCGTGGCTATAGGCGCTTTTGCGATCGTCCCGTCCTTTCTGCTAATTGAATCAAAAGAGTCTTTCCAGCTTTGATTGTAAAGCCCTTTTTCCGATCTACAATAATATGAGGCGAATCCCAGGTCCTTCATGTCAGAGTACTTATCCATCCATGTTATGGCTGATTCGATCGTTTCGATCAGCTCATATAATATCCCTGTATCTCCTGTCCAATTGATATATTCCGATAATAGTATCAAATATAGCGGTGTGGAATCCGCGCTGCCATAATAGGGAGTATTCGGTATCCTGTTAAGTCTTGATTTTTCTCCTCTCCGCAATTCATGTAAGATCTTACCGGGTTCTTCGTCTCTCCAGTCGTCGAGACATTTTCCTCTATATAGAGCAAGCAATCTTAGTGTGCTTTTTGCTATATTAAATTCGTATGGCATGGATTGTATGGCCGATATGATACTATCTCGTCCAAAAAGCGTATCATACCAGGGGATGCCCCCCGAATAAAAGACCTGCCCTTCAATACTCATATTCAGCAACCTGAGGTCTGCCATGCACCTTTTAAAAACACTATTGAATATCTGGTTATCTGTCTGGAAATCCTTACATAAGGATCTCATATTATGATAAGATTCTCGTATATTATCGATCCTTTTTTTTACTAAGTCATCGTTGATGATGTTTTCATCATTACCGCTCCCATCATTCACATTAATTATAAAGGATATTTCATCTTCTTTACCGGGAGGGATAAAAAGCCTGTACTCCGGTGAACATTCTATGACGGAGTCAGGCTCTTTTAAGAATGATATTATTGTTTTCCGTATTATACCGTCCTTTCCGGAATATGCTAATCTGAGTTCTCCGTTTTTGCACTCATATGGCAACATATGACCATCCGGGCCTTTTTCAATACCCCTTACAGTAAAAATATCCTTAAAATCGGATTCAAAATGAAGCTGAACGCTTAAAGTTACTTCGAATTCATTATAGTTTTTTATCGTTATCTTTTCGTTCAAGAATCCCGGTATATTTCTTTCCCGACGTATAGTGATGGTGTTTTCCGGGATCTCTGCATCATTATTATCGATCAGATAGTGGTTTGTGGCCATTATTGTAGAAGCATAGTCTTTTTCATCACTGGATAGTATATTAGTTAGCTGTTGATCGTTCACTTTTAAAGTAAAACCGCTTAAAAAACGGCAATCATGATAATAAAGGCCATACCCCTGGTCTTTATCTACCGGGATGTCACCATTCGGTAAAGTTATTAAAGTCAGGTCGTTCTCACGTATTACAAGAGAATTTGAAATATCATAAGATCGATTTCCCATTATCTATCATTCTTTGTTTATACGGATATTATTCTCGGGAAATTTTTTTGCGGTAATAGGCAGATTTTTCCAGGTCAGGTTTAATCATATCATTTTATTTTTTTTCTTTTCCCAGAAAATTGCGTATCGCCTTATCTATCTCTACCACGAATATTACCGTGAGCGTGACCGGTATGATCATTGCCCAATCATTCATGTCCGGTGGTACCGTATTAAAAATGAACTGTAGCGGCTCCCAGTATAATACGGATATCTGAGCTATTATCGACGCGATAACACTGAAGAAAAGGAACTTATTGTTCAACGGGTTCATCAGGAACGCCGATGTAGTCTCAGATCTCATGTTGAAGACGTTGAAAAGCTGGAATAATACAAGGGTCGTAAATGCCATTGTCCTGGCCTTATCGATACTGGCACCTGTATTAAGTTGCCATAAAAATACACCTAAAGTCCCTATGGCAAGCACTATCCCAATAACTAGCAGCCTTTCTATCATCAGTTTTGATATCACAGGTTCATTTTTTTTTCGGGGCGGCTCGATCTCGATACCTTTTTCAGCCGGCTCAAAAGCCATGGCTACATCCTGAAGTCCGTTAGTGACCAGGTTTGTCCATATTATCTGGCTCGGGAGGAGCGGTAAAGGAAGTCTCAGTACCAGGCTCAATAATATTAATATCACCTGGCCCATTCCGCTGGATAACAGGAATAAAGTGACCTTCCTGATATTCGCAAAAACCACTCGCCCTTCTTTCACGGCCGCAAAAATACTGGCAAAATTGTCGTCGGATATTATCATTTCCGAAGTCTCTTTAGCCGCATCAGTGCCTGTCTTTCCCATCGCTACCCCGATGTGTGCCGCTTTTAACGCAGGGGTATCGTTGACTCCGTCGCCAGTGACCGCGACCACTTCCCCCCTTTTTATCAGTTGTTGTACTATCCTTAATTTATGCAGAGGGGAAACTCGAGAGAACACGGATACTGTTTCAAGCCTATCGAATAATTCCTCGTCCTGCATTTTCTCAAGCTGGTCGCCTGTTATGGCGTCATATTTTTCCCCATCGATGATCTCCAGTTTTTTAGCGATCGTGATTGCCGTGACCTTGTGATCGCCAGTCACCATAATTACCCTTATGCCCGATCTTTTTGCCTGTTTTATCGCTTCATATACTTCTTCGCGCGGCGGGTCATACATTCCTTGAAGACCGAGGAATACAGCGCCTTCTTCGAGATCTTTAGGCTCTATGTCTTTAACTTCTCTCGGGAAGGTCTTAAAGGCCATAGCCAGTATCCTCAACCCCCGGTAACCAAGTTCGGAATTGATCTCCTGGATATCTTCTTCGTTAAAATCCTTATGAGCGCCATCCTGATCCATCATTCTATTACACATTTTTAATATTCTGTCCGGGGCGCCTTTTATAAATGCTATGTTCTCATCTTTTTTTTCCTGTTTATGAAGGCTTGCCATGTAAAGCCTTTCAGATTCAAAAGGTATTTCGTCCAGTTTTGTATAGTCCAATAGTACTTTACCCTCTTCAAGACCGCCTTTCATTGCCGATGTTATAAGGCAGATCTCTGTCGGGTCTCCCCTATGCTTATAATTGCCTGTGCTCTCTTCAAGTTCCAGCATCGATTCATTTGCTAGTAAACCTGCCATAAGGCACATCATCAGCGCTTTGTTATCTTTGATGTCTTCTGTTTTACCGTCTTCAGGTACGATCTCACCTATTGGCACGTATCCAGTGCCTGTGACATCATAGAAACGGTCTCCTGAAAAAATTTTAGTGACTGTCATCTCGTTTTTTGTCATCGTCCCGGTTTTATCCGAAGCTATGACCGTGGTGCTTCCGAGTGTCTCTACAGCAGGAAGTTTTCTAATGATCGCATTCCTTTGCGCCATCTTTCCGACCCCGATGGCTAGAGTGATAGTGACTACTACCGGTAGCCCTTCAGGTATGGCTCCGACGGCCAGGGCGATACCGGTAAGTAACATGTCGTATAGGCTTTCACCTATCCATACACCCAATGCTATTGATATTATTGAAATGACAACGATCGCTAAGCCTATCTTTTTACTCATATTGTCAAGCTGGATCTGAAGAGGCGTCGGAGCGGCTTTAATGATCCCTACTTCGTGGGAAATTTTACCCAGTTGTGTGTTCTGGCCTGTCGCGATCACTATGCCTTTACCTCTGCCGGATAATACCAGGGTTCCCAAAAAAGCCTTATTTTTAGCTTCTCCCGGGCCTGTTTCTTTTTTGTCAACAGGTTCTGAAATTTTTTTTACTCCCAGGGATTCTCCGGTCAATGCAGCCTCATCTATCTCCAGCCGTATAGTCTCGAACAGCCGTATATCTGCCGGGACTTTTGTTCCCGAAGCCAGCAGCACGATATCCCCCGGGACCAGAGTCTCACTGTCCACCTCCTCAACGATCCCATTACGTATTACCTGTGCTTTGGGAGATGTCAATGTCTTTAAAGCCCTTATCGCGTTCTCGGCCTTATATTCCTGAATAAAGCCTATGATAGCGTTAAGGATCACAACGGCCAGTATTACGCCAGTATCCACCCAGTCCTTCAGTATGGTCGTGATAATTGCCGCTATGATAAGTATATAGATAAGAGGGTCCGTGAACTGATGAAGTACCATTCCCGGTATATTAAGGCCTTTCTCTTTTTCAAGCGCGTTAAACCCGTATTTTTCTAGCCGGGCTTTTACTTCTTCATTAGTGAGCCCTTTATCGCTTGATCTTAATGCCTCGAATAATTCCTCTTTAGTCTTGTTATAATACATTTATATCTTCAATATGATTGACTAGAAATATTAAATAATATGCTCATATTATTTAGCGATTTGAAAACTTTAGTATTAATATTAAAACAGACCAGGAATATGTTGTCGTCAATTATGTCTTTTGGAATATTTTGGTATATTTTTTAATAGTTCTATTACTTCTTGTTCAGATGTTACGCTAAATACCCTGTCTTCAGGCATATCCTCATATCTTATTGTCCTGTCTATTTTTCTACCGGACAATTCGCCGCTCCATCCTTCCACTTTATAGGCTATTATCAGTCTCTTTAATATCCATGCGAAAGATATCTCAGACAATGTCCCGGCTCCGCCTCCGATGGCTACGACCGCATCACCGTTAGCCACGATAGCGTTCCTGGTGTGGTCAAGGCCAGTAGCTATCGCAATATCAATATGCTTATTAGCTTTCCCGGGGTCATATCCGGGAAGGATGCCGATGATATCTCCTTCTTTATAATTTGCCGAGCTTTTCGCGCCTTTTGAGACAGCCTCCATCACTCCGCCGAGCCCTCCGGATAATACACGGTATCCGTTATCGACAAGCGATCTTCCCAGCCTTTCTGCCAAAATATAATTTTGCGAACCTTCTGGAAGATAGCCGTCACCTATCACGGAAATAATATGCCTTCGCGTCAATTTTACCCCTCAATGATATTTTGGTATCATTCTATATACAACTTAGGAAAAATCCAGCACTAAACTAAGTAAATATTTTTCATTTTTTTACACTTACAAAATGTTAAAAATAATTATTTTGATATTAAGCGATTCACCAACAAGCATTTATTAGTCAGGGTTGTTAGCTGTGTGTACATTGGGGGTTTTAAAATTCTATGGAGGTAAGCACCAATGTTCGATCTATTTAGCAGATCAAAAAACAGCGATAAACGCGAACCAGTAAATGGAGGTGTAGCGGACACACAGCTCATCGAGACAGAGGACTCTTTCAGCCTGTACGAAGGTACTGATTTTAAACGAAAAGTGTATGCTCTAAGATCCGCTATCATCGAAGCTATAAATAAACTGGATAAACGAATGTCCATAGACAATGCAAAAAACCTCTCAGACCTGACTGCAAAGGCCATTTACTATAAGGATCTGCGGGCTATCACCCTGATAGACGTTGTATTATCCGAAATAAAGAAAGTCATGGATGATAAGATGGCTTCCCTCAAAGAACCGGAAGACCCGTTCGAAGATATGGAAATGACCGGGAACTATATGCGTTCGTGCATGGCGCTTGTACCGGTGAACTCGATGTTATGCACTATTAAGGAGATCCTGAAAAGCGCCATTCAGGAAGCTGATAATGACATCAGCCATAGAGTAAATGATATACAGAGATTCGTAAAAGATTATGAAAACAGCGTATCATGATCTTTTTATTTTTCTCTTTCGATTGACGTTACAACTACCGATATCATTTTTATATTACCGTCGCATTACTTCATAATGTTATTATGCCTGGAAACGAAGAGGATAATAGATCGGAAAGCGAAAAGCAGCCCATCATAATACCGCAGGCTGAGCCAGGATGCAGCCATGAGAACCGGATATCCATAAACATGGACATAAGTGAGCTTACTATCGACGATATCGATCTTAAGAACGGTATCCATCTTTACCATAATGGCTTGATAGACGAAGCAATGGCCGCGTTAAAAAAATATCTGTCAAAATTTCCCGATAACACCGAAGCTCATCTTATCCTTGGCGATATCTATGAGCGTAAAATGATGTATGATGAGGCCGTCATCGAATATTCCGAGGTCTTAAGGCTTAACGAGAAAGATGATATGACACGCTTTAAGCTTGAAAATGCATTAAAACAAAGATCGATGAGAAAATAACATGATATCTTTCATTTTTTCTCTATCCTTATCTGCCCGGCCAGTATCTTTTTCACCTTATCCCTGATGATGTCATCTTCATCATTCTCGGCTTCCAGTAACGGCCTGATAATATCATAGTTGTTTTTCTTTTGATAAAGGTTCCCTAATGCAAACTCTGCGCGATCCGCGACTTCCTGATCATCGTCTTTCAATCTTTCTACCAGCATTTGCACTACTTTAATATCCTCTATCATGTTCAAAAGCCAGGTCCCAAGCGCCATTGCGGCCTCTTTTCTTACCATTCTGTCTTTATCGTTCAATGAATGGGCGATAT
Organism: Methanooceanicella nereidis; assembly: GCF_021023085.1. NCBI lineage: Archaea > Methanobacteriati > Methanobacteriota > Methanomicrobia > Methanocellales > Methanocellaceae > Methanooceanicella > Methanooceanicella nereidis. The sequence continues at coordinate 169,907 of NZ_PGCK01000007.1, forward strand.
ATTTGACAACACATTTTTTCCCCGTATTAAATCCAAGTACTGAAAGAGAATGTATCGCACTTTGCCTGACTACCGGGTCATTATCAGAAAGGGTCTCTATTAGCGGCTCTATTGCTGCCTTATCGCCGATATTCTTTAGCTGAAGTGCCGCAAATGAACGTATGTCCTTATCATCATCCTTTAGTTGTCTAATAAGGTCTGAAATCATGTTCTTACGTTCCGGTATTTCGGAAAAATTCAGGAATTAAATGAAATAAAAAAGGTAACGTAAATTTATCTTTACCTGCTCCATCCTTTCTGTACCCAGTGCTCGTAGTTACTGGCCCATCTTTCTCTATTTGCGCTGACCGTGTACCAAAAGCTTTCCTTAAAGAGATTATGTATCTTTTCCTGTTCCGGATATCTGCGCTTTTCTTTTATGGCTTCGACAAGGTCTTTCCCTAGCTCATAAGCCTTTTCAGAGGCCACGTTTATCGATGCGGGGTCTTTTCCTACGGCTGCACCGGCAGCGCCTATAGCGGTCGCGCCGCATTTTATAAGGAACTCATTCAAGTAATCTAATACGATGTCTTCGTTACCGCCGCCAGTAGTGCACAGCGCAAATCCGTATTTTCCTTCCAGCAATTGTAAATGTACGGCATCTACCATCCTGTCCATGAACACTTTCATCTGGCCGGTGACGTTATCTATATAATTGGGACTGCTGAGGACAAGCCCTTCGGCGGCCATGATCTTATCCATGACCTCCTGGAAATCGTCGGTCTGGGCGCATTCCCCCTTTCTGTGGCAAGTTGCGCAGCCGAGGCAATATTCGATGTTCAGCTTTGTTATATCGATCATCTCTGTCTCAGCGCCTGCTTCCTGCGCGCCTTTCATAGCGGATTCTACAAGTTTGCGCGTCGAGCTGTTCTTTCCCCGGGGGCTTGAAAGGATACCAATGACTTTCATAAATAGAATGTCTATCTGTTTTGTTTAAATAGTTTATTTAAAATATAAAAAAGCCTAAAATATAATATTTGTCAGGCTGATCGGTTGGTATATTGTACGGTCAACGTTTTCTGCAATATAATACGCCCTTTCCTACAGGCACTATCATCGCATCTACATTTTCATCGCTCAGGACATTGTCGATGAACGGCTTTAGAACATCCCCGTGACTTATTGCGTTATCTGCAAGGAATAGTCCTCGGCTGACCATTTTGGGTATTATCGCTTCATAATATTCCGCATAATACTCTTTTTCGCAGTCGACGAAGCAGAACGAAATATCTTTTATGCCATTTAAAAATTCCTTTGCATCGCCATTTATCAGTTCGACGATATCATCTACTTTTGCAGCCCTGAATGTTTCTTTTGCCATGATCGCTTTTTCTTCAAGTATCTCAAATGTGATGATGTTCCCGCCTGTTTCTCTGCATGCCAGCGCCATCCACAATGTTGAGTATCCTGCGCTGGTACCGATCTCTATGGCGGTCCCTGCCGGCGCATTAGATAACGATAATGCTAAAAATTTTCCTGTTTCAGCCGGTATCTGTCTTAATCTCTTTAAATGAGGCGTCCCGTCTTTACGATCCATCTCATCTATCCTGCTTAAAACTTCCATTCTTTCTTTTATCTCTGTGGGCATATCGTTGAACATTATGGTTCTTTTAAAAAGTCATGTGTAAAATATTATTTGGTAAGACCATCAGCATTATACTTCATTTGAAAATAAAGGGATCAGTTACCTGTCATAGGGATTATGTATCAATATTAAAAAAGATTATAAATATTTGTGATAAGAAAGTAATGGTATTATAATGGAATTGAGCGATAAAAGCGTTAATCTCGAAGCTATAGCAAAAAAGGCTCATGATAATGAAGATTTTTTTAAAGAGATCCTTGACGGTACTTTATCTAAAAATGATACTATTCGATATAATTGTTTTAAGACGTTATTATTCCTAAGCGAAGAGATGCCTGAATTTTTATACCCTGAATGGGATCGTTTTTCCGGTATGCTTTCATCGGATAATACATATCATAAGCTTGAAGCAGTCCATATTTTAGCGAACCTTACAAAGTATGACCCAAATGACCGGTTTGGAGATGATTTTGAGAAATTTTACGGGCTTCTGGAAGATAAAAGCATGGTCACTTCAGCACATGTCGCAGGGGACTCGGGAAAGATAGCCCGGTCAAGGCCGGATCTCAGGGAAAGGATAACAGGTAAATTATTGGACATTGATAGCACTCATCATAAAAAAGAACGAATAGAGCTCATAAAAAGTTACATTATAGATTCATTCAGCGAATATTATGATGTTGCCGATAATAAGAATGATATAATTAGTTTCGTTAAGGGACAGTTAAACAGCAGCAGCCCGAAAACGAGAAAGAACGCCGATAAGTTCCTTAAAAAATGGGATAAATAGTTTTTTGATTTTTGGATAATATATTGATATGGGTATCTGTATGGCCAAAGCTAAAAAGTCGTGGAAAGAAAAGCTTAACGATGATAAGGATCTGCCTAAGGTTATCGAGATAGACGAAAATATGAGTAAAAGATGGGGCACCGGAACATGTGTCATCCCTGCCCCTCGAGAAGTTGACGAAATAATGAAAAAAGTCCCTAAAGGAAAGCTAATCACGATAAACGAGATAAGAGAGGCACTGGCTAAGAAACACGGCGCAAATATCGCGTGTCCCCTGACGACAGGTATCTTTGCCTGGGTGGCAGCAGGAGCAGCCGGGGAGGACTCTGCGGAAGGTAAAAAGAACATTACGCCTTACTGGAGGACACTTAAGACCGGCGGAGTCATCAATGAAAAGTATCCCGGAGGAGTCGAGGAGCAGGTCAGGCTTCTCGAAAAAGAAGGACATAAAATAATTCAAAAGGGTAAAAAGTACACTGTGGAAGATCATGAAAAAGCTCTGGTAAAAATTAAATGATCTATTTTTTGCATAACAATTATTCTGTATTAGTGAAGGTCTTTTTCAGTCATACCTATTTTAAGGTAAAACATCTTCGCGAGCTTTTTAATATAAAATATGCAAAAAGCGGCTAAAATTGTATACCTTTTTTAGATACAAATTTTTCCGGTGCTTTCCTGTCCACCATCTCATTGACAAAATCAGCTCTCTCTATAAGTTCATCAGGAGCGTACCTGCCGGTCAAAACGATGTCAGTCTCATCTGGAATATCATTTAATAAGTTTAATACATCGTTCACGCTGATCAAGCCCATATGAACGGCAAGAGACACCTCATCAAGTACAAGCAGGTCAGGTTTATCCTTAAGAATCTCACCGGCAAACTCTAAGCCTTTTCTGGCCATCTCTTTATCGGCTTCATCTATCTCTCTTACTTCTAAGCTGATCCCGCCTTCGCTGATCTTTTTTCGCGCCTTATTCGGGCTTATCCATCCCGGCATTCCAAACTGGTATATCTCATAATATGGCTTGAGCTTCTCCTTGATCCTGTACTCGCCCGTATCTTTCCACCATTTCATGAACTGGATAATTACGACTTTATGATCATGTCCTACGGATCTGAGTGCAAGACCAAGAGCGCTTGTGGTTTTCCCTGCACCTGTCCCATAGTATAGATAGATATGTCCCATATATTCACCCGCAGGTCTGGCAGGTCACTGTGGGCTTCCCGCCCGCATATTCCTCGGATGCTGTGACCACTCGTTTTGCTTCTTCCTTATCCAGTCCCAGGTTAAGTACTTGCTCTCCTTTGCTTCCATATCGGTATACGGTCACGCCTTTACATTTCAGCTTATAGGCCATCATGTATATTTTTTCGATGTCTTCTGGCGTAGAGTTTTGCGGCAGATTTACAGTCTTAGAGACCGCATTCTCAGTATGTTTCTGGAATGCAGCCTGCATTTTGACATGCCATTGCGGTGAAATATCATGGGCCGTGACAAAGATCCTTCTAACGTCCTCAGGGATCTCCTTTATGTTTTGTATGGTCCCGTATTTCGCGATCTTTTCCATCAGCACTACGCTATAGAAACCCCTGTCCTTGGCTATTCTTTCAAAGAGGGGATTGATCTCGAACAGCCTTGCGCCGCCCAGAACATGCCTCATGAAGGCGACTGCGAATAGCGGCTCAATACCTGATGAACACCCGGCTATGATGCTTATAGTCCCGGTCGGCGCTATTGTAGTGACAGTAGCGTTTCTTCTTCCCTCGGACTTATCGCTCCATATGCTGCCAGAAAAATTAGGAAATATCCCGCGCTGCATTGCCAGTTCTTCTGATGCATTAACCGCTTCTTTTTCAAAAAATGCTGCTATCTTTTCACCCAGGTCAAGAGCATCATTAGAATCATAGGGGATGTTCATCCTAATAAGAAGATCCGCGAATCCCATGACACCAAGTCCTATTTTTCTATTTAATCTTGTTATGATGTCGATCTCTTCCAGAGGATATGGATTTACATCTATTACATTGTCAAGAAAATGGACACTATTATGTATGGCATCCCGTATCTTTTCCCAGTTAAGCTCTCCTGTCCGCGTTATCATCCTTGAAAGGTTTATGCTGCCAAGGTTACATGATTCGTACGGGAGTAATGGCTGTTCTCCGCAAGGATTCGTAGCTTCGATCTTTCCTGCGCGCGGAGTCGGATTATGCCTGTTGATCTCGTCTATGAAGACGACTCCCGGGTCACCGCTCTGCCAGGCATTCTCCATCATTTTATCCCATACTTCACTGGCGTTGAGTTTTTTGACAATTTTACCTGTCCGGGGGTTTATGAGATCATAATCTTCTCCTTTTTCCACGGCATTCATGAATTTGTCCGTTGCCGCTACTGAAATGTTAAAATTGGTGAGTATATTTTGTTTTGATTTAGATGTGATAAATTCTAAAATGTCCGGATGATCAACCCTGAGCACGGCCATCATCGCGCCCCGTCTTTTACCTCCTGATTTAATTACATCCGTTGCCGTATCGAATATTCTCATGAAACTTACAGGGCCTGACGCAACGCCTTTTGTCGACCTGACAATATCTCCCGACGGCCTTAGCCTTGAAAAATCGAAGCCTACGCCTCCGCCTGTCTGCTCTATAAGAGCCATATTTTTCAAGGTAGTGAATATGCCTTCCAGGGAATCTTCCACGGGAAGGACATAGCATGCGGACATCGCGAAATTCGTACCTGTGCCTGCATTAAAAAGTGTCGGAGAGTTCGGTAGAAATTCAAGCTTGCTCATCGACCTGAAGAAAGACTCTTCAGCGCGTTTGACGTCACTGCCATATTTTCTGTCTGCAGATGCTATGGCACTGGCGACACGCCTGAACATTTGGGCAGGAGTTTCAATGTTCTCTCCTTTATCGTTTTTTAGTAAGTATCTCTTCCTGAGCACTTCCAGTGAATTAACTGTAAGCTTCGGCTCTTCATCGATGCCAAGCTCTTTTTTAATTCCTCTTATCTCTTCCTTTTTCTTTCTATAATCGTCATATTCGTCCGCCACTGTCTTGAAGCCCTTTTCCTTCAAGACTTCAACAACGATGGTCTGGATATCTTCTATGGGCGGGATCATACCTTTGAACTTTTCGTTAAGCAGAATTACAACCTCATCAGATATTTTCAGTGCATCTGCTTTAGTGCCGGAATCTGTGGCTACAAGTGCCTTATGGATAGCGTCGGTTATTCTATCCTGATTAAAATCAACAATTGTTCCGTCTCGTTTTTTAACCTTGACGATACGATCCATATGACTACATATATTTTTTAGGTTTATAATAATATTATATGTTATTTTACAAATGCCAGATTTGAACCTGCTTATTATATTCGGATCGATACAAATTTCATTTTAACAAATGTTTATATATTGTAAAATAAACATTGGTTAGTTAATAACCAGCTGTTATAATCTTATTACAGGTCATCACGGGGAAAACGATGTCGATCACGGACAGAAAGGAACGGGAAAAAGAGCAGAGAAGGAATGCCATTATCGATGCTGCGGAGAAGATGTTCTTCTCCAGGGGATATGATAACGTCTCCATGGATGACATAGCCAGAGCAGTTGAACTCAATAAGGCTACACTCTACCTTTATTTTAAGAACAAGGAAGCATTATTTTTCGCTGTCGTGCTGCGTGGTGCCAGGATACTTAACTCTCTTGTAAAGGAAAACATAAAAACATGTAAGACCGGTTATGAAAAACTCTGGGAAACAGGGCACGCATACTTTACGTTCTTTAAAAAGTATCCCGACTATAACCAGGTCCAGAATTATTTCTATTCCGGAAGATTTGACCTGTCAAACGTAATGGATATGCAGGTAGATGCTATCGATGGTGGAAAACGTTATGCCTTACATGAGTATACTGTTTTCGATTTCCCGAAAATAACTGACGTCGAGGATGCGAAAGAGATCATAATGCTGCATCATGAAATATTTGTCATCATGTGCAATTCTATAAAAGAAGGCATTGATGAAGGTATGTTCAGGCCGGATCTGGATCCGGCAGAAGCTGCCATTATATTCACAATGGTCCTTGAGAGCGTACCCAATATGCGCCCGGACCTAAAGTCAGTGCTTGACAGCAGGGGAATAGATCGATCTAAATTCTCAAAAGATATCGGGGACTTCATCGGTAATATGCTCAAGATAAAAAATACTTGAACAGACGACATTAAAGATATTCTCATTAATGTTGATCGAATACTGGTACTGACATTTTTAATCGATCCATATACCGGGCATTTTATGGGGAGTATAAACCTTACAATAAAAAGCGGATAATGTAGACAACTTATCCTATATGCAATATCATTAAGGTTATTTTTCTAAATCCATAGTATCTTGGTTATCTATCGATATTTTTACAAAACCAAACGTTTATATATTTAAAAAATAACTATTAGTTATTAAATAACTATTAGTTACAAATTAACTACTGGTTATTTTTATTGACGGGTGATCATATAGGCGATATACAATGAAGCCTGTTAACGATCCCCGAAAAGAATGGATATTGCCAGTGAATCCTCAAATCGCTGACATTAATTGTAAGGTCAAAGTGGGATGTCTATGAAAGTACTTGCTATAAATTCCTGCCCTCAAAAGGATAAGGGTAACACCGCTCGTTTCCTGGGTCCGTTTCTGGATGGTATGAGAGATGCCGGGGCTGTGGTAGACCTCGTTTATGGCAGAGACCTGATGATATTTCCGTGCTGCGGGAATCTCAATTGCACTATCAAAACGTCTGTAAAATGTATCCAGTTTGACGATATGGAGTGGTTAAGGCCTAAAATGTGCCAGGCAGATATTCTTGTTTTAGCATCCCCTCGGTACTGCGATGGTGCCGTAATGCCTGATGGTTTCACCGGGCCTATGAGGGCGCTTTTAGATAAACTAAAAACCCATGAGCAGCCCTGCATAGAGTTACTGGAAGGCAGTCCCGGACGTATTCCTCGTGAAAATGTTAATCTTAAAAAGATCGTTCTGGTATCGAACCAGGGCTTTTTGGAAATAGATGATCTGGATCCCGTATTAACACATGTCAAAGCTTTTTGCATTAATTCCTATCCAGAGCTTTCCGGTACCATATTTCAACCTTACTATGTCTTTTTAAGATGTGGCTTTGAAGAAGGCACTAGTATACTGGACATACCGGGATCGGCCAGGAATGCCGGCTTCCTGCTCATGCAGGAGATCAAAATGTCAGTAAAGGAAGATAAAATCGTTAGCCGGGAGCTTAAGCAAGGGGACAATTCCATTCGAACCTCTGTTGTAGGCGAGGAGAGTTTCAACGATAGACAAAAAAGGAGAGGATAAGATGCAGCAGTCAGTTCAGATGCAGGAAATTTCTCAGGATACGGTCTATAAGAACAGGTATGTTATTCTGGCTGTGATCCTGATAGGTGTATTGATGGCAGTGCTTGACGGTTTCATGATAAGCATAGCACTTCCTACGATCACAATGTTCTTCAACGTTAACGTGGCCCAATCTCAATGGGTCATAACAGGCTATCTGATATCAATGACCTGTCTATTCATCGTTTTCGGAAGGGTCTCAGAGTATACCGGTAAGGTAAAATTGTTCATGACGGGGTTCGCTATCTTTACCTTATCCTCCCTGGCTTGCGGGCTCGCTTCCAGTATTGACCAGTTGATAGCATTCCGTATTATACAGGGTATAGGCGCATCAATGGTCGCAGGCATCAGCGGTGCCATGATCTACCACGCTTTCCCCCAAAATGAGATCGGCAGAGCTATGGGATATTATATGGCAACTGTGGCAATAGGCAGCTTAATTGCCCCGGCGCTTGGCGGATTCCTGGTCGATTCCATGGGCTGGCAGTATATATTCTTTATAAATATACCAATCGGCGTTCTCCTGCTGGCACTTGCTTTTAAATATCTTAAATTACCGGAGATGATTTCAAAGAGCCTGGAGATCGACTGGATAGGTATGGGAACTCTTATTGTTACAGTGGTCTCGCTGATGTTACTTTGCAGCGAATTCGCGAGCAGCATTAGAATAACCACGTCGTCGATCATTTATAGTGTAATATTCGCGGCAGCATTGATCATATTCACATTCCAGGAATCGAGGTGTAAAAAACCGCTGCTCGAACTCTCAATATTCAGGAATAAAAGATTCACACTTCCAATATTAAGCATGATGTGCGTGGTCGCAGTTTTTAACATTGGCGCAGTTATCTGGCCGTTCTACTTCCAGGGCGTCATGGGCTATACTCCGTCTCAGGTAGGATTGTTGTTCATGGTGACCCCTCTAGTAATGATGTTTGCCGGACCTGTATCCGGAAAGCTGTATGATAAATACCAGTGGAAGTATACGGCAGGGACAGGGGCGTTCATAGCCGCAATAGCATTCCTTTTGCTTGGTTATGCATTCATGGCGATCGACCTTACTTTTATCATTCCGGCTTTCATAATCTGGGGCATAGGATATAGTCTCTTCACAAGCCCGAACAACGCCGAGGTCTTAAGCTCCCTTCCAAGGGAAAAAACCGCCATAGCATCCAGCGTCTCGTCCACTGCACGTAACCTTGGATCCACTCTCGGCATATCCCTGGCCAGTATTCTTCTAATGTTTTGGCTAGGTATGGCTGGCTATAACGGAGTTGTATTATCGGCAGGACAGTCACTGCTCGCGAACTCTATAAGTGTGATCATGATCGCCGGCGGGGTGCTTTGCATATTAGGAGCGGTAACTTCCGTGTTAAGGAATATTTGAAGGAAGGTGATAATAAATGACGAAGTTCAGAAGACCAATATCGAATATAATGGATGAAAATAAACTGATGCAGATCGAGATATTTCCGCAAAGGCTGCTAAATCTTGATACTGCCCAGAAACTGTTGAACGAGCTAAATGTTATCGACGGCATAAACCGGATGGTCGTGTACGGCCCGGGTATGCCAAAAGACGATCCTGCTGATCTGCTGGATGGCAAATATTGCGTTCGTGAAAAGAAATATATCTGCATCATGGGTGAAATGGTCGAGCTTACTGTCCAGGTCGGAAGAATATGGATCGAGGTCCGGGATGGAAGTGTCGTTGAAAAAATACGGGAAGCATGTGTAAAAACCCTTCCATTTCCCTTTGAACTATATGAGGGCCTTTATTTGCGGACTCAGAAGACTATCACTGATTACGTAAGAAAAGGCGGGGAAGTCGATGACATAGACCTGGGGATGTTCGATCCCGGTAAATGTGTGCCATGTTGCGAGACATTGCCAGGTAGAAAAGAAAATGATCTGGTATGATCATAATAGGCCGATAGATGCCGGTATAGGATTAAGGGTAAATTAATGTTAAATAAGTGAAGATGTCGGCATTGAGAGATCCTTGCAACATTGAAATGAAAAGGGTTCCTGTCAAATGCTTCAGTCAAGATTATATCAAACCGTTGCATATGATCTGTTAAACCAATGAATTAATGGAATAGACTACAAAAATAAAAATAGAGGACTCTCTTAGCCGAACATCTTTGTTTTTTATATCATCTTTTCTGTTATCATGTCCCACATGCCGTCCATGACACCTGCATGGATCATCCCGTTATAGACTGTTATTACGGCTACGTGGTGGGTAATATTGTTCGTTACTGCCTGGCCGCTCCTGTCACCATATCCGCCATTAAGGCAGTCGAATTCTACTGTAACGTTGTAAGGGCTGTTTTCACCGTCGGTCTTAATGACCTTCAAAGTATCCATGATCCCATCGAATTTAAATGTCGCTTCTGTTTCTACAAAGTTGAGTGCCAGCCCTTCAGCCTGTTCGGCAGTGTGAGGCAGTATGCCTGCAGGGATAGATGGTTCATGCTCACCGTTAATATCCGGCATACCTGCCGGTGGTATAGAAGGCTCATGCTCGCCATTGATGTCCGGCATTCCATTGGTCGTGTTTGTCTGGTTGTTTCCCGCATCGGTTACACAACCGGTGACCAGCAGTGATAATACGCTTACCACTATTAATAAGAGTGAAACATTTTTCATGATACCATATGGAACTGCATAAAGATATAAGGATTGCTTTAGATACGAATAGAATTGTAGCTATGGTACGCCGAAAATGATATTTTCGGATTGCATTGAGTGTATTTTCATCATTCAAAATTATATACTGGTTGTCTTGTGCCCTTTTGTAATCTGGCATTTGAATTATTTTGACGATATTCTCGTTCATTTGATAGCTTCTCTGAATATTCATCCTTATTAACGTTTGAAAAGTATGCAAATAAAATAACAATATTTTTACAAGATTTATAAACTGAAATATTGTATAGATTTTGTGATAGTATGTTAGGAACGGTCATAAATCTACTAAAGCTTACAGTAAAGCTGGTATTTGCAGTTATGAATTTAATTGCAATAGTAGCCCTTATCTGGAATGTATTGTTCGGGAAGAAGAAGGTTCCGGAATCTGAATAGTTAATGTGTTATGTCAGGAAATGAAAAAGACCTCTTACCTTCCTGGAATGAGGGGCAAGTTAAGCGTGCTATGATTGATTTTGTCTCCCGGGTGACGAAAAAGGGAGGCCCTTATTTTGTACCTGCTGAGGATCGTATAGCTACTTTTGATAATGACGGCACTCTGTGGATAGAAAAGCCGTTTTATGTCCAGTTGTTCTTTGCGATCGACCGCATAAGGTCGCTTGCTCAGCAGCACCCGGAATGGCGTGAAAAACAGCCTTATAAGGCAATACTGGAGAATGATAAGGCTGCCCTGGCAAATATATCTAAGAAAGAGATCGCTGAGATGCTTCTCGAAGTACATGCTGGTTCGGGGCAGGAAGAGTTCATCCGTATCGCAAGAGAGTGGCTTGCAAACGCCCGGCATCCGCGTTTTAATACTCTTTTTACTGAACTGGTTTATCAGCCGATGCTTGAATTGATAGACTATTTGAGGGCGAATGGATTTAAAGTTTTCATAGTTTCCGGAGGCGGTATCGACTTCATCAGAGCTTTCTCCGAAGAGACATATGGCATACCCTGCGAGAATGTAGTAGGCAGCAGCCTGGAATACGAATATGCTAAGATAGATGGTGACTGGCGGTTGACAAGGCTTGCTAAATTGAATAAATATGATGATGCCGAAGGTAAGCCGGAGAGTATTGCGCTGCATATCGGGAGAAGACCGATATTTGTAGGCGGTAATTCAGATGGGGACCTTGCTATGATGAGATATGCGGCTACAGGGAAAAAGCCGTTCTTGAATGTGCTTTTGCATCATGACGATGCTCATAGGGAGTGGTCATATGATGTAGAGTCACCGGTTGGGAAGTTAAGCGAGGGGCTGGATGAAGCTGAAGAAAGGGGGTGGACGGTAGTTAGTATGAAAAATGACTGGGATAAAGTATTTCAGCTTAAGTTTAATAAAATTTAGAATGGATAATAGTAACCTGGTTAGAGTATTAAAAAATTTCCCCGGCTTTCATTATTTTATTATGGAAAAAAATTAAAGATACAATAATTAGAACATGACTGGAAATTTTATAATTTACTATCTAGCAATTAAAACTTGTTATAATTTATTTTGTAACAAGTTACAGGCATTAAAAACATTTCTACTATCTCAAATTACATAGATTATTATATTGATAGTGTTAACAAAGATACGTGAACTACCGGTCACTATATAACCGTAAAGCAGCCTTTATGATTTCCTGGGCCTTAACACTTCTTATCATCATACTATTTTTAGGTCCAGAAAAGATCATCTCATCATATGACTACATTACTCCCCGAAACATTTCTGATCTGACATCCTCATTAGGAATGCTGTCCGCACTGGCATACATCTTGTTTTATGTCGTCCGGCCATTCCTGCTCCTGCCCGTAACGCCGTTCACTATAGCCGGCGGTTTTCTTTTCGGTACCGTATACGGGCTCATACTGACAATAATCGGCAGATGTATCATCAGCGCCACTATATCGTTTTGTCTGTCCCGTTATCTTTTCAGGGATTATGTAAAAAACAAGATAAGAACAAAGTATGCCGGATGGGATAGCAGACTGGAAAAAAACGGTATATTATATGTGGCCATAATGAGGGCGACCCCGGTGCTTCACTTCGATGCTGTCGGATATATCGCCGGAGCGTCAAGTATGAGCTTTAAAAAGTATATTATTGGCAGTTTCATAGGCGACCTTCCCAGTATCATTTTTTTGACTTTTTTAGGCAGCAGTCTCACAGAATTCGGTTCCTCACAATTCTATTTAAGTATCGTCATAACAATAGTAGTAGCAGTCGGCTTCTGGATATATATGGCACATAAACTAGAAAAACCTGACTATGAATACTTATGAAAGATTTGCTAGTAAACATAAAGACGTATTTTTCCTTAAAATATCCAAAGTTATGGAAAGTAAAAAATGGGCGCTTATGAGTTTATCTCAAGTATGACCGATGATATCAACACAGGGATCTTTTTTATAGATATCTGATTTACTTTTTTAAGCAATGCGATCATAAAAAATGACTATGCTGTTTGCTGAACCGGGGTCGAATCATGACATACCTAAATTATTCGTATAGCATGGTCTAAGGTTCTGTATATATAAATATAAGGTAAATTTACTGTGATTAATAGAATAGGCATTTCAAGTTTTCAATATTTAGAAATTTTTGATTTTGTAATAAAATAAATTAATACCCGGGTTCATTTTATAAAAAAATTGAGGGAGTCGCCATGTCGACGACTCTCTATCCACTCCCCGAGAACCCAAATGTCGCCTTATTGATATCTATCGTACCCACCTTTTTGAAGTGTGACTCCACGAAATCTTTATCCCAGAACTGATTATCATCAGATCCATAACTGTGCCAGTAACGGCCTGTAACTTCCATCATCGTCGGGTTCGATATGTCTCCTGTATACATTGTCACTCTGCTGATCAGGTATTCATCGTCTCCGACGAATGAGCTTCCCGGCCCGCTCATCACAAGATAATACGTAGTGAACGAGACTTTCAGGCGATTATCTGTGACATATTGCGCAACATCCGGTGTTATCTCCAGGTAGAGAATATCGTTGCTTTTAAAAGCGGTAGTTGTAGACGGCGGTGATGTTGGCTTCTTTGTCGGGGTAGGTGTCGGCTTTAATGTAGGTTTAGGCGTCGGTGTCGGTGTCGGGTCAGCCGCTTTTATCTTAACGCTCCCTGACTTGATCTTGTACCCGCCGAGGTCGTAATACATGTATACGATGTCATTCCCGTTTGCCGGTATATCGACGGTTATCTTCCTCATATCCTGTCCGGCGCTGTTAGGCGTTATTTCATAATCCTTATCGTTAACGACAATATGTACGCCATTCCTTATGACAGGACTAGTCGGCCATTCTTTTGTCGCAATATGGTCGATATGGCCTTCAAGTGTATATGATCCCGGCTGAGATGTATATGTGACACTGTCGATAGTTACCGTATACCTGGGCAGGAACGCGTCCAGGACAGCGGCATCAGCCCTTATCGCGGTCGGTATCAATACCTGCTGCTGTGAGTCAAGTACTTTCCAGTCCATGCCAAGCACAGGTGTCTTCCATAATCCGAGCCTTGAAGAGATCTTCTGGGTGGCCATCAGCGTTTCCTTTCCGTCTACTGTGCGCTTGTAATATCCAGTATATCCCGGGTCGATCTTCAGAACAGGCGAAGCGTATAGCTCGTTGTCGTTGGTCGTAGTTGTCTTGCCGTATAATGGCAGCGTGTCTTCCGAGAAGAAATTATTGTGAGTGAAACTTGCCATGTCCCTGAATAATTTTTGCAGGGTCTGACTGCTGTCTGTGTACGTGCAAGAATACTCCAGCGACTTTACCGGGCTCCTGTAAGCGTTGTCGTCTACAGAGTCGCTATGCGTGAAGCGCTCATAAAGGTCATATCTGACATGTCCGTCGTTCCTGACATGCGCCGGTACTGTCATATCAGCGAACATATGCATGGTCTCGCCTAGGGCCCTCCATGCGTTCCCATAATTTTCGTTATTAGGGTCGCTGCTTTCAAGCGCTCTGGTATAATAGGTCTTCGCCATCTGGTAATTATACGGGTTGTCAGGCGCGCTGAAAGCCCATGTATAAGCGTCCATCTGTGGGTTTCCGTAGGACATGATGTTCCAGTCGACTATCTGGTCTGTCAAATATCTCGGTTCCCTTTCCGGGTCATAGAAATGCCTCAGTCCCATCGGGGCTTCCGGCTCGTCCGCGGAATAACCTGCGTCTATTATCCATTCCTGCACTGTCTTTTGTTTCTTTATGGCTGTGGTCCTTGCAGGGTTTGTTTTTATTGAATCGTCTTTACCGTCCTCGATGTCCCACGCGATACCGGTGCATGCCGATCCTGAAAGAGAAGCGGATTTAAGGTATTTGTCCTTAGGCATTATGTATTGCTCAAAATATTCGATCGAATGGGCGTTGATCGCCTGATGCGCATCTACGTTATTGTATGCTGAAGCGTTTTGCGGTATTATGAGCACAATGATAAGTAACAGGGCTACAGGTATCATATACTGTCTATTTTCCATTCTCCGCCCTCCTTTGTGGTCGAGAAATAATAAGTTTCACCGTCTATTGTTGTCTCGTACAAGATCTCATTCGAGTATTGCTTCACTATTCTTGCATTTCTAATGGCTTCTGCAAGCTTTTTCGCTCCGTCAGCGGACATCTCGTTTAAGCTGTATCTTTTCTTTGCCTCGTTTGTAAGGCATAATTCAAAGGCGGCTTGATCGCCGGTGTCGAGCGCGTCAGCTGATGTGCTTAAAGTCGATGAGCTTTTTTGAATATCGCCCGATGAAGGTCCAGGATCACTTTGGTAATAATTGCTGTAAGTGTTTCCTGAAGGCCTGCTATTATCATCAGGAGTCGGAGTCGTTTCGCAACAGGCACAGCAGCCGCTGACGGCTAATGCCAGTGCCAGTGTAAAGATCAATATGGCTCTTTGAGATAGATGCATATGTTTTAAGCCCCGAAAAATTTTTTTAATATGAAATTGACTGGATTTTTCTTTTGAGTTTTATTTGCTTTTAATAATAGAAATTTAACCATAATATATCAGATTTTTACCATTTTTCGATATAACAGATTTTTATTGTAATATGGGTTATTTGAAGTTATCCTTTGATATTTAGTTATCTTAAAAACCTTACTTTATTATTCTATTTTCGATCTTCAATTTTTTTTAAAAATATCAGAGTCCTGATCGGCCAATGGAGAATCGATCTTTTAACTGTTTTTAAAAATCATATTGTCATAATAACGTATAGCATCATGTAGTTTATAATGTTAGTTCATATTTTTATTATATCTTTCATTACTGTCTTATTGTAAATTGTTATATTATGGGAAATGCCAATACTCATTTTTGAGTATTCATATTACTCAATAGTGAGTAATGATAATGCGCAAATTTAAGTATTTAAAATGCGCACTATATATCATGCTTCTGGCCGAAGACATAAAAGAGCTTGTTATACTGCAGGAGAAAAAAATCCTGGATCAGGAAATAGGAGTAAAAAGGGATCTACTTGATGTCATCGACATTAACGTGCCCCATGCGATTATCATATCTGGGATCCGAAGATGCGGTAAAAGCACGCTGCTCAGACAAATAATGCAAAAGAACGGCATCTGTAATTATTTTAATCTTGAAGATCCGCGTGCCGCTAATTTCAAACTTAATGATTTTAACAGGCTGGAGCGGGTATTTGGGGAGCTACATCCAGGCCTTGACTGCTATTATTTTGACGAGATACAGAATATCGACGGCTGGGAGCGTTTTGTCAGGAACGGGCTGGATAACGGGAAAAAATTCGTTATCACCGGTTCGAACGCATCTTTACTGAGCAGGGAGCTCGGGACAAAACTTACTGGCAGGCATCTAACATATGAATTATTTCCTTTATCTTATGCAGAAACCTTAAGGCTAAAAGGACTGTCGCCTTCGATATCGACATTTCAGGAATATTTCGAAAACGGGGGATTTCCCCAGTACCTGAAATATGGGCGGCAGGATATGCTACAGCAGCTTTTAAGCGATATAATAATGAGGGACGTAGTTGTCAGGTATGGGCTGAAAGATGCAAAGATGGTAGAGCGACTTGCGCTATATCTGTTGTCGAACGTAGGTAAGGAGTTCTCCTACAGGGCTCTTGCAAAAATGTTCGACTTGAGCTCGACGCACAGGATAGCTGCTTATATATCTCATTTTGAGGATAGCTACCTGTTATTTACTGTTCCCATGTTCTCTTTTTCGCAAAAGCGACAACATGTGAACCCCAAAAAGATCTATGCTGTCGATACTGGATTGATAAATGCAAATACTTTAGCGTCAATGAGTGAAAACGGGCGCATGCTGGAAAATGTTGTGTTCATGCAGTTAAGGAGGGCTCACAAGCCGAATTCCATATTCTATCATAAAGGAAAAAGAGAATGCGATTTCGTTGTTAAGGATAAGGGCAGGGTCTCACAGGCGATACAGGTATGTTATAAGCTTACGCAAGATAACCTTGAAAGGGAATTGAAAGGGGTCAGGGAAGCGATGGAAGCATACGACCTAAGCAGGGGGACCATAATCACTATGGACCAGGAAGATAGTTTTGAAAATGTTGATATAGTGCCGGCATGGAAATGGTTAAAATAGTAAAAATCTAATTTTTTGGATGATCAAGAGTTAAAAGTATCCGATGTTCATAGTTTTCTCAATAGATGACAAATAAAATGTTTCTTATAAAACTAATTCCTGATGTCATATTTTCATATATTACAAAATTATATAGAACTAATATATCCCGATGAATGCCGATTCTAATGTTTTTATATTGATAAATGATCATGCCCGGTTTATATTAATAATGACTTTCTTTTCATGTCTCTTAATGTTCTCTTAAATCCTTTTTTTCATTTGATCTTCATTGAGAGTTCCCTTTTTGCAGGAAATTCTTAAGTTCATACATTCTTTACTTTTCTTATAGATCTGCAGTAAAAAAATAAATCGTTTTTATCAATATGTCCATCAGTTATACTTCTATACGCTCTGCATCATACCGTACTTTGCCCCGGCCAAAGAATTAAATATCCCCACCATCTCGTTGTAGTTCGTCCTCAGCCAGTCATTCTCTGATGTCACTTCACTCTTAAGCTGAATAAGCGTACTCTTCGCATTACCCTCATCCATCACAGATATCAAAGTGTCAGTCTCATTGATCAGATTTCCGCTTTCTGTAAGGTATTCTATGATCACCGGGCGGGCAGAGTTGAAGAAATCGATACCGTCCTGCGGGGTGAACTTAGAATATGGGTCATTGAATGATGCGAAATAGGACATCTCATTGATCTTTTCGGTTACCGAGACATTGGTCTGGTTCCAGGCATCATACACATCAAGCCAGTCGCCGATCAGTTCAAGTTGTTCTTTTAGGTCGCCGGCGTTTTTCAGTTGAGTTTCAACGGCACTCTCATTGTCCATGACTCCGGCGTATTCACTGCCATTAGAGTCAAGATATGTCTTATATTGCTGGCTTGCTAGCTTGAAGTCTTCAAGAGCTGAGATATATGCGTTGACATCGGTAGTGTAGTCATCTACCATCGCATTGTTCAGCGAAGGCGGCGGAAGAAAATTCGCGTTCTTTATCTCGCTGTCTATCCGGCTGAACTTTTCATTCGGACCGGTCAACGCATTTGTTTTATTTATAAGATCATCATATGCTGCCTTTTGTTCGGCGCTGACAGCTGGCTCGGTCTGCGAGGTCGAACTGCAGCCTGCGGCTATCACCGCCAGCGTTATTAAAAATATTATATATCCTACTATTCTCAAAATTATACCCCCTCAATATTAGAGTAAAAAATGTTTATTGACCTGATAGTTTATAAACTGCTAATTTAACCTGGCTATTTAATTTCACCGAACTGGTTCTCGACTTTCATCATCTCTAAGGTTGTGGATACCCCTGTGGCAGGGGTTTGTCTGCCGATGTTGATTTTGCCGCTGTTCGTGGTCGGAGTGATCGGTCCAGGTAAGAGAAGGAAGAAATAGGGCATGATATCACGCGCCCTGATTTTTCCTATTAAATAGAGTTTATCATGAATATATCTATCGCTCGACATTCGGAAATTTTGCATGGATTATTATGGCATCTAAAAATAATATTCAAATTATACCCTCTAGCTTTTAATTAAGTGTAAAAAATATTATATTATATTGTATTTTTATTAATATTTTTATATTATGCCATATGCTTATATACTGTTAAAAAAAGAGCTCACTTGTAAAGGTATAATAGTCTGAGGTTTATAAATGGAAGTAAAAATTGTACCCACGACATGCCCGTATTGCGGTACGGGGTGTGGATTAAACCTTGTTGTGCGAGACGGAAAGGTCGTCAGTGTAGCTCCCTGGCAGCGCCACCCGGTCAATGAGGGTAAGCTCTGTCCTAAGGGTCGCTATGCGCACGAGTTTATCCACCGTGATGACCGGTTGACTAAACCGCTCATCAAGAAGGACGGGAAGTTTGTTGAGGCAACATGGGATGAGGCGTATGAGCTGATCACCAAGAAGTTCAGTTCGTATCAGCCTGAAGAGATGGCCTGTCTCGCCTCCGCAAGGGTCCCGAACGAAGAGAACTATCTGATGCAAAAGTTTGCAAGAACTGTTTTGAAGACTCCGCATGTCGATCACTGTGCACGTCTCTGCCATGCGTCGACTGTAGCCGGTCTGGCAGTATCCTTCGGGTCCGGCGCGATGACCAACAACATCCTTGACATCGCCGAATCGAAATGCATTTTTGTACTCGGCAGCAACACATTCGAGCAGCATCCGCTCATCGGCAGAAGCATCATCAGGGCGAGGCAGAAAGGCGCAAAGGTGATAGTCTTTGACCCGAGGTTTACGCCCACTGCGAAACACTCGGATCTGTATGCCTCATTCTTCTCCGGCACCGATGTAGCGATCCTGAACGCCATGATGCAGTACATCATCAAGAACGGATGGGAGAATAAGGAGTTTATCGATAAGCGTACCAAGGACTTCGACAAGCTGAATGCAGTGGTCATGAAACCCGAGTACAGCCTTGAGAACGTCTCGATGATCAGCGGTATACCCGTAAAGGACCTGGCAACGGCTGCAGAGTGGTTCGCAAAATCACCCTCGTCCTGTCTGCTCTACTCAATGGGTATCACCCAGCACACCACCGGTGTCGACAACGTGAAGTCGGTCGCAAATCTCCTGATGCTCACGGGTAACCTTGGAAAGGTGGGCGGCGGAGTGAACGCGCTTCGTGGCCAGAACAATGTTCAGGGCGCCTGCGACATGGGCTGTTTGCCAAACGTGTACAGCGGGTATCAGAAAGTGACAGATGAACCTGCGATCAAGAAGATGCAAGAATGCTGGTGTTGTGATGTCGCGGGAGGCAAGATCGGATACACAGTTACAGAGATGATGAACGTTCTCACAGAGAACCCGCCAAAACTCAAAGCGATGTATATTATGGGAGAGAACCCGATGATATCCGATCCGGATCTCGCTCACGCGGAACACGCTCTTAAGAACCTGGACTTCCTTGTCGTGCAGGACATATTCCTGACGGAGACCGCGCAGCTTGCGGACGTGGTACTACCTGCGGCCTGCTATGCGGAGAAGGACGGCACACAGACAAACACCGAACGTCGTGTCCAGCGGTTCCGTAAGGCTGTCGAGCCACCCGGAGAAGCGAAGGCTGACTGGGAGATCTTCTGCGATCTCGGCAAGAGGATGGGTTATGAGAAGCTGTTTTCATTCAACAGCCCCGAGGAGATATTCAATGAGATCGCCAGGGTCACTCCGTCATACGGCGGTATGAGCTACAAGCGTCTCGAGAAGCCGGAAGCACTGCACTGGCCCTGTCCGGCAGCGGATCACCCGGGAACCCCGATCCTGCACACCCAAAAGTTTGCGACTGCGGACGGTCTCGGAATATTCTCACCGATAGAGTTTAAACCCCCTGCAGAGGTACCGGACGCGGAGTATCCGTTCATTCTTACCACAGGAAGGTGCCTATGGCACTGGCACACCGGATCCATGACAAGGAGATCGCCGTCCCTTGAGAAGGAAGCACCGACGGGATGGATCGAGATCAATAGCGATGACGCAAAGGCGCTCGGTATAAAGAACGACGAGATCGTTCTGGCTAAAACCAGGCGTGGAGAGGTCAAGGTACCTGCGAAGGTGACTGCAGAGATCAAGAAGAATGTGATGTTCATGCCGTTCCACTTCGCAGAATGCGCGGCAAACGTCCTCACGAATAATGCGCTCGATCCGATAGCGAAGATCCCGGAGTTCAAGGCATGTGCTGTGCGGATAGAGAAAATCAAGGAGGCGTGATGAAGATGGTTACAAAAGGCGATATGTTATACGCATGGGCCAATGACAAGGCAAACCGCGAACGGGGTGAGACGGGAGGTGCCGTTACCGCCCTGCTCAAGTATGTGCTCGAGAGCAAAATGGTCGATGCGGTCTATGCAGTAAAGAAAGGGGCAGATATTTACGATGCACAGCCAGCCCTCATCACGGACCCGAACGAGGTCATCCAGACGGCCGGCTCCATACATTGCGGTACATTGCTGGTGACCAAGCAGCTCAGTAAGTGCGTGCTCAACGCAGACCCGAAGATGAAGATCGCGGTCGTCGTCAAGGGCTGTGATACGATGGCCATGTATGAGATGGCGAAAAGGAACCAGATCAACCTTGACAACATCCTGATGATCGGGGTTAACTGCGGCGGAACCGTACAGCCGGTAATGGCCCGGAAGATGATCAGTGAGAAATTCGGAGTCGATCCGGATACAGTTGTGAAAGAGGAGATCGATAAGGGTCAGTTTATCATAGTGACCGCTGATGGCCAGCACAAAGGAATATCCATTGACGAGCTGGAAGAACAGGGTTACGGCCGAAGAAGCAACTGCCGCCGGTGCAAGATGAAGATACCGCGACAGGCGGACATTGCCTGCGGTAACTGGGGCGTAACAGGCGATAAGGCAGGAAAAGCGACCTTCATAGAGGTCTGCAGCGAGAAGGGCGTGTCAATGATGGACAAGGCGATCGCCGCAGGAGCTATCGAGGTCGAAACCGCACAACAAAAGGGTATAGAGATCCGCGGTAAAGTGGAGAGCGCGATGCTCAAACTGGCCGATAAGTGGCGTAAGAAGGACTTCACGACAATGGGTACAGGCACTGAGCGCCTGGAGGCTATCATGAAGGATACATCCAAATGCATCAGGTGTTACTCATGTGTCGAGAGCTGTCCAATATGCTACTGTGAAGAGTGCAGCACTAAGAAATCCTATCTGGTCACACCCGGAACGGTACCGCCCGACTTCATGTTCCACCTGATAAGGTTCGTACATGTCGCAGACTCATGCATCAACTGCGGTCAATGCGAGGAGCTTTGCCCTGCCGAGATCCAGAACTCCCGGATAATGCACATGATCCAGAATGACATCGAGGGTATGTTCAAACATGTGCCCGGTGTCGATATGGAGATGCCTGTTCTCACCGTCGCTTTAGAGAACGAAGAGCGTGAGCGGCTTGCAGCAACTGGGACCGATCAGATCTTCAACATATTCAAGGACTAATGGTCTGGTGAGTTAAGTGACGACCATATCATTAGATATCCAGAACAGGACATGTACCGGCTGTAATAATTGCGTTGTTGCCTGCCCTGTCAATGCATTAGAGTTGACTGTCGCCAACCCGGTGACCAAAAAGAAGACCTACAATGTATTGAACGGAAAGGCAGTGGTTATCGACGAGGACGTCTGCAACGGTTGCGGCGTTTGCCTGGAAGTGTGTCCTCAGAGAGCTATAACGCTTACAACGGAGTGAGGATAGTAAAGGAGGAGAATTACTTGTTACCCAGTTATTTAAAGAAAATAGAAGACAATAAACTGGTCATCGAGCAGAAACTGCTCACTACTAAGTCTAATCTGGTAGTAGACCTGGATCGGTGCACAGGCTGCGGAGTCTGCATCGACGCATGCCCCGAAGAGGCCGTTTCCGAAGGCCCGCTCGGAGCAGTGAACAGGGGTAAGGCACAGACCTCTAAGGTCGATGTCGACCCGAAGAAGTGCTCCTACTGTGGAGTATGCACAATACTGTGTC